>NZ_JBLYQK010000022.1:22500-45476 GCF_048799765.1 Brevundimonas sediminis | reverse complement strand
CAACCCTGGTCCACACGCCGCGGCCGGGACCGGCCCGATCGGCCGGGCGTCAGCTCGGGCGGCCCGGGGGGCGCGGGCGCCTCCGGAGCGGTCTGGCTGACGGTCTGGGGGTGACGGCGATGCTCCCGGACTGGACCGAAGAAGAGATTGAGTTGCTGGACACGGAGGACGGCGACACGCCCCGCTCATTGAGCCGGGCGGACCTCCTGGCGGCCTCGGACAACGGCTGGCGGCGGTCCCCGGGCCCGGCGCCTGATGAGGAGCGGGATTCGTGAAGGGCGCCGGACCGACGGGCGAGCCAGGACGACCTCTCGCCGAGGGGCGCTGGTTCTGGCGCCGGCTGTACGTCTTCGCCTCCAGCGCCGCGCTCTGGGTGCTGCTGGCCCGCGTGGGAGACATGATCCCTCCCGAGGCGGCGCCGCGGCTGGCCGAAGCGCTGATGGGGCTGCTCGCCCTGACGATGGTGCTCTACCTCGTCGCGCCGACCGCCCAGGAGTTGATCGCCGGTCTTCGCCTGCTCCACGGAAGGTCCGCCCGGGAGGTGGTCGGTCGGAAGGAGACGCCCGGCCGATCGGGCCGGTCCAGGCCGCGGCGTGCGGACCCGGGTTGAGGTCACCGCGCCCGGCAGCGGCATTTTCTGCAGGGCTTCCCGGCAGATTTTGCCGGGGCCCGGCAGGATTTGCCGACCTCCCGGCATGCTTAACAGGAACTAACGTAGCAAAAACAATGGTCGCTCGTGTGGCACGGCGGAATTGCGACTGGTCCTATCCTTGCTCCGAGGTCCACCGAGCAAAATGCTCCCGGCAGCCAAAATGGCGTCGGACACCTTGAAAGAAGGACTACGTGACATGCCGCTGAACAGCGTCAACACGAACATGGGCGCTATGGTCGCCCTGCAGAACCTGTCGGTTACCAACTCGGAACTGTCGACGGTTCAAAGCCGCATCAATACCGGCAAGAAGGTCAACTCCGCCAAGGACAACGGCGCCGTCTGGGCTATCGCCCAGGGGCAACGTGCCGAGATGGGCGCCCTGAATGCCGTCAAGGACAGCCTGAACCGCGGCCAGTCGGCCGTGGACGTCGGCATCGCCGCCGGTGAAACGGTGTCGGACCTGCTCACGCAAATGAAGGAAAAGGCGCTCGCCGCCACCGACAAGAGCCTGACCACGGCCGCCCGCAACGCCCTGAACGAAGACTTCGTGGCCCTGCGCAAGCAGATCGCCTCGACCGTCTCGAACGCCAAGTTCAACGGCGTCGCCGTGATCTCGGGCACCGCCGGCTTCAAGGCCCTGGCCGACTCGGCCGGTTCGACCACGATCGATATCGCCGCCGAGAACATGTCGCTCTCGGGCTCGATCGTCACGCTGACCTCGACCGCGAGCATCGGCACCCTCACCAACGCCACCGCCAACCTGGCCAAGGTCAATACGTCGATCGACAACGTGTCGGCGTCGCTGGCCCGTCTGGGCACGGGTTCGAAGGCCCTGGGCACCCACCTCGACTTCGTGGGCAAGCTGCAGGACACCATCGAATCGGGCGTCGGCAACCTGGTGGACGCCGACCTGGCCAAGGAGTCCGCGCGACTGCAGGCCCTGCAAACCAAGCAACAGCTGGGTGTGCAGGCGCTGTCGATCGCCAACTCCTCGACCTCCATGCTGCTGGGACTGTTCCGCTAAGGAACGACCGGAACGGCGGGACCTTCGGGTCCCGCCGGACCGTTCCTGTCCCCCTGAAGGGAACCGGCGCCTGAAATGCGTCGGCAGGAGAGATGCAAACCAATGCGAATGTCAGTGCGGTAACCGCTTACGACGCCTCCTCGACCGCCCCCGCCGCAATCGACGTCAACGAGACGCAGAACCGGCAGGACGCGGACCAGGTCGCCCGCTATCGTCTCGTGATCGAGGAAGGTCCGCGCACCGGATCCTTCATCTACAAGACGATGGACCGGGTCACCGGCGAGGTGGTGAAGCAGTTTCCTCGCGAACAGGTCATCGACCTGATGAACAAGCCCGACTACAGCGCCGGCGCGGTGATCGACACCCGCGCCTGACGTCAGCGAAAATCTGCAAGGCCCGCCGTGCTGGAGCGATCCGCGCGGTTAAAATGCGTGGTGAATCGGCGTTAACCATGTGTGCACCCTTCCGGCCCTAGCCTTCACCAAACCTCGAAGGGCTGAGTCGGATGACGAATAGCGTCCATACCAATGTCGCCGCGCAGATCGCGCTGCAGAACCTGGGCAACACCAACAGTCGTCTGGCGGACGTCCAGGGGCGGGTGTCGACCGGCCTGAAGGTGCAGGGCGCCAAGGACAACGCCGCCATCTGGGCCATCGCCCAGACGCAGCGGGCGGACGTCGGCGCGCTGGGCGCGGTGAAGCAGAGCCTGGACCGGGCGACCTCCATCGCCGACGTGGCCCTGTCGGCCGGCGAGTCAGTGTCCGACCTGCTGAACCAGCTCAAGGAAAAGGTCACCGCGGCCAAGGACAGCTCGCTGAAGACCCAGTCGCGCCAACTGCTCGACGCGGACTTCAAGGCCCTTCTGAAGGCGATCAAGTCGGCCATCGACAACGCCAGCTTCGACGGCGGCAATATCCTGAACGGCTCCCTGACCAACGGGATCAAATTCCTGGCCAACGCCGACGCCTCGGCCTTCGTGACCCTGTCCTCCAAGGATCTGTCGCTGGGCGGCTCGATCCTCGAGCTGTCGCTGACGGACACCCTGTTGACCATGACGGGCGCGACCAATGCGCTGACGAAGCTCGACAATTCGATCACCCAGCTGAACGCCGCCCTCGGTGAGATCGGCGCCCAGGCCAAGCAGATCGAGGCGCACAACAGCTTCGTCTCCAAGCTGATGGACACGCTGGAATCGGGGATCGGCAATCTGGTCGACGCCGATCTGGCCAAGGAAAGCGCCCGCCTGCAGGCGCTGCAGGTTCAGCAGCAACTGGGCGCGCAGTCCCTGTCGATCGCCAACCAGGCGCCGCAGATCATCCTGTCGCTCTTCCAGGGCTGAGTTCAGGCCAGCCGGCGATCTCCGGATCGTCCGATCGAGATCGGCGCGGGCCGTCGGCGATGGCCGCGCGGCCCGAAGCCGTACAGGGCCAGAAGCGACACAAGGGCGTTGACGAAGGCACTCATCCGGCAATCCTCCGTATTCGGCGCGCACATAACGGGCGCAGAGGATCATTGTTCCGCGAGTCGAGGCGTCTGTCTCGCGCGACCCGCCCGGCGTTAAGCCCTCGTTACGGCTCAGGCGCCACACTGGCGCGCGGGAGCCGACTGTGATCGACAACAGCTATCTTCTGGGACTGTTTACCGGCACGACGTCGACCACGACGTCGTCGTCGACCTCGGTCGCGTCCGCGCTGGCCCAGTCCAGGAAGCAACCGACGCCGCCCTGGTCGAGCTCGGCGAAGGCGCCGGAACAGAGCGCCCTGCTGCGGGCGGCTCTCGGCGGGCGCAGCTTCATCAACGAGGGCGCCGCCCAACTGGACGTGAAGGGCGCCTCGGCCGACTACAAGAAGCTCTTCGCCCTCTACCAGGGCCTCGAGAGCATGAACGCGCTCGTGAACCGGGCCGGGACCAAGGGGGTCGGCGCGCTGGAGCTGAGCCAGCTGGAGCGGCGCTTCGCGGCCGGACTTTCGGAGATCAGCAAATGGATTCCCTCCGCCGATCTTGAGGGCATCCGTCTGGTGCAGGGCACGTCGTCAACCACGAGCAAGACGACCGCCGCCGTGGCGAGGGACAGCGCGATCTCGGTCACCGGACCGATTCACGAAGGCTCGCCCGACGATCTGTCTCCCGCGTTCGCCGGCGACGTCCGGTTCACCATTTCGGCGCGCAAGTCCGACAACACGACGGTCGGCGTGGACATCGACCTGGCGGGAATGGGGTCGACGCCGCGGACGCTGACGAACGTCCTCAGCCATATCAACGATCAGCTGGAAGCGGCGGGACTGGAAACCCGCATCGGCCGCGAGCTGGTCAAGCCCGAGCCCAAGACCATCACCACGGGCGGCAAGACGATCACCCTGCCGGCCGGGCCGGACCAGTTCGCCCTGGTCGTGCGCGGGGTGTCGACCGAGAAGATCAGTTTCGCGCCCGCCGAGACCGCGGACGCCGTCTATGTCGTGCAGTCGTCCGGAACCGCGGGCGGCCTGCAGATGCTCAAATTCCAGAGCGACACGGGCGGAGCCGCTCCGGCTCCGGTCGCGGGCGTGGGGGAGACCCAGTGGGTCGACGGTCGGGCGTCCCAGACGGCCCTGCCGGACGGCGTCGAGACGGTGCGGGCGAGCGCCACCGGGCCGGATGGCTCGGTCTGGCTGGTCGCGGACCTCACGGCCGGTCCGGACAACCAGCCGATCAAGGGCGAAAGGGATGTGGCCCTGATCAAGCTCGATTCCGCGGGACGGGTGGTGATGACGCAGGCGCTCGGCGCCGCGTCCACCGCCAGCGGCTACGCCATCGCCATCGATGCGGACGGCAAGGTGGCGGTGGCGGGATCGGTGACCGGCGCGCTCGATGGCGGCAAGGCGGGCGATGTCGCCGGCGTCGCCGACAGCTTCGTTTCAGTCTTCGATCCGGACGGGCAGGAACTCTGGACCCAGCGCCGTGGCGCCCGGGCGGCCGACGAGGCGACCTCGGTGAGCTTCGGCCCTGACGGTGCTGTCTATGTCGCGGGACGGGCCCAGTCCGCGATGACGGGCACGGCGGGCGTCGGAGGATGGGACGGCTACGTCCAGGCCTTCACCGCGTCGCAGGCCTATCCCTCCGCCCCCTATGTCGCCTCCGCCCTAGGAACGGCCCAGTTCGGCACCGCCGGGACCGACGGCGTCGACGCGGTCGCCGTGGATGGAAGCAACCTTTACACCGCGGGGATCGAGGACGGCCGCATCGTGGTCCGACAGTTCACCCTGGACGGCGACGGCAAGCCGACGCTGGCGGCGTCGCGCGATCTGGGCGAGGCCAGCGGCGAGATCAGCGGTCTGGCGGTCGTCGACGGCAAGGTCGTCCTGAGCGGAACGACCCGGAACGCGGCCCTGGACGTCGGCACGGTCACCACCGCGCATCACGGCGGCAAGGACGCCTTTGTGGCGGTGCTCGACGGCAGTTTGACGACGTCGACCGACGACCGTCTGACCTATATCGGCGGCGCCGGCGACGACAACGCGGCCGACATGAAGATCCTGGACGGGAAGGTCTGGCTGACGGGCGTCGCGGACCGCCCCGAGGGCGCGAAGGACACCGATCCGACCCGGGCCTATCTCGCCCGCGTGGACGCGACCACCGGCGCCGTCGAGTGGCGTCGCGAATGGGACGGCGACGGCCAGCAGGCCTCGCCCCTGACGCTGGCCGTGGCCTCGGGCGGGGCGAGCGTGCTGGACCGTCTCGGCCTGCCGCAGGGCGAGATCGACCAGAGCCAGTCCAAGACCCTCGTCAACGCCACCTCCCTGCGGGTGGGCGACCGATTCTATGTCTCCCCCGCCAACGGCGGACGCCAGGTGGCGGTCACCATCGAGGCGCGCGACACTCTGCAGACCCTCGCCCGGAAGATCGAGCAGGCGTCGAACATGAAGCTGAAGGTGACCGTGTCGTCCGAGTCCGCCAAGGAGGGCGAACCCGGTGAACTGGCCGGAGCCCTGCGCACGGGTCTGCAGCGCCTGAGCATCACCGCCCGGGACGGAACGACCGGCGCTGTTCTGACGTCGGGCGAGACCGGGCGCGACGCCCT
Source organism: Brevundimonas sediminis (assembly GCF_048799765.1). Lineage (NCBI taxonomy): Bacteria > Pseudomonadati > Pseudomonadota > Alphaproteobacteria > Caulobacterales > Caulobacteraceae > Brevundimonas > Brevundimonas sediminis. Next base: position 39,743 of record NZ_JBLYQK010000022.1, on the reverse strand, counting down.
CGCCGGTCTGGGGCTGTCCCAGGGATATGTGGGCAAGACTTCGGGCGACGACGTGACCCAGACGTTCGGACTGGGACTGCCGACGAACCTGAACCTGGGCAGCGCCGACGCGATCAAGGCCGCCGGAGAGAAGATCCAGGCGGCCATGTCGGCCATCCGCAGCGCCTATCGCGCCCTGGCGCCGGAATCAGCGACGCCCGCGGTGACCGGCACGGCCCCGGCCTATCTGCAGGCGCAGCTCGCCAACTACCAGGCGGCGCTGGCGCGCCTCGGCGGCTGAGCCGCGCGACGACGAAACGCGTTGACGGCCCCCGCGTCGGCGGGGTTATTGGGGGCTCCCTATGCGCGAGCCCTGAATGCCCAAGGACAATCGTATCCTCATCCTGATCGGCGCCGGCGTGGCCGTCGTGATCGCCGTGATCATCGGCCTGCTCGTCTCGGGCGGCCGGAAGGAGGGACCGGCCGAGCCGCCGCCCGCCTCCCAGGGCGGACTGACCGTGGCGGTCGCCGACGCACCGGGCCTGGATTCGACCCGGGAGCTGCGCTGCTACGTCGACGGGCAGTTTGTCGGCATGGCGACGCTCAGCGACTGCGCCCGGCGCAACGGGCTGGCCACGGATGCGCTGGACGTCGGCGTGGATGCGACCGGGGCTCTGGTCGCCGCGCCGACCGCCTCGCTCACCCCCCCGCCGGCCGAGCTGCCGACCGACCTGGCCGAGGCCAAGCCGGACGCCGTTCCGGTGGAGAAGACCCAGCCTGTGGAGCAGACACAGCCGCAGGCCGCCGGCGCCCAGTGCCTGCGCTACACCGGGTCCGACTGGCGCGTTCTGGGGGGCGGTCTGAGCCTGAACCAGTGTGTCCAGCAGCTGTACGCCGGAACCTGCGTGAGCCCGGGTGAAGCCCTGTACGGCCGGTGGGGCGAGACGACGCTCCGGCTGGTGCCGCGCCGGGTCGAGCAGTCGCCCGACAACAACCGCTTCCGCACGCTCGCGGAGCAGGACCGCAGCTGCCAGTTCCCGGGACTTCGTTGATGATGCGCGCCTTTTCGTTGCTGACTGTTCTCGCCGCCGCGTCGGTCCTCGGCGCCTGCGCGGGCGGCGTCGAGGCTCCGTCGGAGCCCGGCGTCTGCTATGCGGTGGAGCGCGGCGAGGAGGGCAAGGCGCCGACCTTCAACGTCGTGGCCCGCGATCAGAGCCAGATCGAGTTCTGCGCCGCGCGACTGGAGGAGATGCGTCTGCGTTTCCTGACCCTGGGCGGCAACCGTCGGGAGGTGACGGGCGCCTATCAGGGGCAATTCATCTTCATCGACCGGGCGGGCGTGTGGTTCGGCAAGAGCCTCGACGGCTCGCGCTTCATGGCCCTGGCGCGCACCGGCGACGGTCGTCTGGCGGTGCCCGGCGCGATCGAACAGGAGCCCGTCGCCCCCGGGCAGTAACCGACCGCGGCGCGGTCCGGCCGGTCGAGGCTGGACAGAAGTGAACAAAAATGGAACAGATCGCAGGCTCGATCGCGCGCGGCGCCGAGTTCTGTGGATTTCGACGACAAATCGGCCCCGGTCGCGCGAAAGCGCGCTAGGCCACGGGTGAACGGCCTGAACAGCGAGAATCGCGGTGGGCCAGCTAGCTAAAGGAGCTCGATGATGGCGGGCAGCGTCAACAAGGTCATTCTGGTCGGCAACCTGGGGCGTGACCCCGAAATCCGCACCCTCAACTCGGGCGAGCGCGTGGCCAACCTGTCGCTGGCGACCTCGGAAACCTGGCGCGACCGGACGACCGGCGAGCGCAAGGAAAAGACCGAGTGGCACCGCGTCGTGGTGTTCAACGAGAACATCGTGAAGGTCGTCGAGAACTATCTGAAGAAGGGCTCGACCATCTACGTCGAGGGCGCGCTGCAGACCCGCAAATACGAGCAGGGCGGCGTCGAGAAATACACGACCGAAATCGTGCTGCAGAAGTTCCGCGGCGAACTGACCATGCTGGGCGGTCGCGCGGACAGCGGCGGCGGCTCGGGCGGCGGTTACGGCGGCGGTGGTCGCGGCGACGACGACTATTCCTCGGGCTTCTCGACCGGCGGCGCCAACAAGCCGTCGGGTCCGAAGGAAAGCTACGACCTGAACGACGACATTCCGTTCTAAAAGAGAGGCGGCGGCGTGAAGGATATCCTGTCCCTGATCGCCGCCGTTGTGGCATTGACGGTCGCCGGTACGGCGGCTGCCGCGCCTTGCAGCGCCGCCAATGTCGCCGGGACCTGGAGCCTCGTCTCTGTCCGTTCCGCTGAGCCGGGGGTGGAGGAGTTCTACGCCCGGGCGCCTTACGAGTGGACCCGGTACACCGTGAATGGCGACCGGGTCGGGATGATGTATCTCGCCTCGAACCGGCCCAAGGCTTCATCGGCCGAGATCGAATCCAGCCTGACCCGTGCCGACGAGATGGACGGAGTCACCTACACCGTACGTTGGCTGAGACCGCCCGGCCGAATGTTGGTCTTGCGCGATGGCCAGCCGTTCCAAGCCTTCGAATGCGCGATCCTGGACAGCCCCGTCGGCGACGCTCGTGCAGGGGATATGCTGATCACCCAGATTGAAGGCACGCCCATGCTGCGACGCGTGCAGCGACGGGTCGCTCCCTGACCTCGGAAACGTCGCGATACGGTTCTTGACGTGGCCTTCGCATCCAGCTGTGCGATAGCCGACCGGTGATCACGCCCGACAAACCCCACAGCCCCCTGAGCCCGCTCGAGATCGCCGCGATCGTGGCGATCATCGTCATCTGGGGCGTCAACAACGCCGCGGCCAAGGTGGCGACCGAGGTCCTGCCGCCGCTGATGACCGGGGCCCTGCGCTTCGCCATCGCCGCGCTCTGCCTGATTCCCTTCGTCCGCCCGCCCTTTCCGAACTGGAAGAGCCTGCTGCTGATCGTCTGCATCGGCGGGCCTCTGCACTACGGTCTGGTCTATCTGGCCTTCTGGCTGGCCCATGACGTCAGTCCGGTCTCGGTGGCCACCCAGCTGTGGGTGCCGTTCACGGCCCTGTTCGCCTTCCTCGTACTGGGCGAGAAACTGTCGACCGGAGCCCTGATCGGCATGGGAGTCGCCTTCCTCGGCGTGGGCTGGATGACCCTGGACGCCCACGCCATCGAGGACTGGAAGGCCGTCGCCGTCGGCGTCGCCGCCGCCGCCGCCTGGGCCATGACCACAGTGATCGCGCGGCGCACCACCTCGATCCCGCCATTGAAAATGCAGGGCCTGCTGGCGCTCGTCGCCTTGCCGACGCTCGCCTTCGCCTCGGCCTTTTTCGAGCGGGGCCAACTGGAGGCGGTGAAGGCCACCGGGCCGCTGGTCTGGGCCTGCCTGCTCTGGGCCGGGGTGGTGTCGTCCGTGCTGGCGACGACCCTGGTGTTCTGGCTGGTGCAGAAGCGCCCCGCCGGGCGGGTGACGCCCTATCTGCTGGCGACCCCGGTCGTCTCCATCCTGATCGGCTGGTCGCTGATGGGGGATGTGCTGACCCCGCAGATTCTCACGGGCGCCGCCCTGACCCTGGTCGGGGTCGCCGTGGTCGCCGCGGCCGAGCGCGGGCTCAGGGCCGGCGCGGCCAAGGCCTGAACGAAAAAGGCCCGGACGAGGACGTCCGGGCCTGATGTTTCGCAATCTGTCGGCGGCCTAGAGGCCGGGCAGCTTGAAGCCGGTGTCGCGCCGCGGCGTGATGCTGATGCCGGCGCGGCCGCCGGTCAGGGCCTGCATGCGGGCGTATTCGCTGGCGGCGTCGATGGTCACGGCGCCGTCCGCGGTCTGGGTCGTGGTCGCGGTCTGGGTCGAGGGCTCGTCCCGGCGCCAGAACAGGACGCGGTTGGCCCAGCTTTCTTCCTTGTGGGCCAGATCGCCGAACTCGTCGTCCACCACATAGCGGGCGAGCGGATCGGCGTGGTCGCCGCCGGCCTGGGCCACCAGGATCTGTTCGCCCTGCGACCGGGTCACCGACTGACGCTGGCCGAGCAGGATCTGGCGCGCGGCCGACTCCGGAGCCAGCTCCTGCGGCCGGGGCTGGCCCGGCGCGGGCGGACGCAGGCCGTACTCCGGCGGCACGGTGAGCGGCGCGGTCGACACGGTCAGGAACTCGTCCGGCGTCACCTTCGACAGGCCGATGCTCTGCTGCAGGCTCGAGCAGGCGCCAAGGGCGAGGGCCGAGGCGGCCAGGGTCAGAACGGCGGTAGTGCGAAGACGCATGATCAATCCCGGAGCAACGCGCCGGAGAGGCGCCTGCGGAAACCCTAGTGGAAGCGGGTGATTACGACTTTTCGGCGGCGAGGCCAACCACGACCATTCCCGGTTCGCGCCGTTTCGGGCGGAACAGCGGGAAATGATCCCGGAATCAGCCCTGCCCGGACGGTGCGGTCCCGGCGGGGGAGGCGGCGGCCGCCGCGCGCCGGGCGGCGCGTTCGGTCATCAGGCTGTCGACGAAAAGGAGGACCACCCCGACGGTGATGGCGCTGTCGGCGATGTTGAAGACCCAGGGGAAGACGCCGGTGCCCGAGAAATCCAGGAAGTCGACGACGAAGCCGAAGCGGATACGGTCGATGACATTGCCGATGGCGCCGCCCATCACCAGGCCGATCGCGGTGATCAGCAGGCGACGGTCCGCCCTGAACGCCCACCAGCCGAGGAAGACGGCGACGATCACCGAGAAGACGCTCAGGAACCAGCGGGCGGAGCCGTCGCCGAACAGGCCGAAGCTGACGCCGTCATTGGCGACGAAGGTGATGCGGAAGATGTCCCCGAAGACCTGGATCGAGCGGTAGCCCCAAAGCTCGCGGTCCAGCAGGACGCCGCCGTCATCCATCATGTGCAGCCCGGAGAGGACCCAGGCCTTGGTGATCTGGTCCAGCACGATGACGAACAGGGCGAAGCCGAAGGCGGCGTAGGTAATGCGGGGGATTTTCATTCGGGTCGCCGGAAAATTGAGCGGACCCGGTTAGCAGCCCCCGTCGCGGGCGCGAAGTGCCTTTTTCTCGTGGCACAGGGTCGCGGCCCGCCTGTTGCGGCTTGTCCCGGGAGGGCGGAAGCCCCAGATGTCACGCTTCAACCCGCAAGGATTCTCCCGCACGCACCTGAAGGAGCGCCGATGACGCCTGCCGATGTGGCCCAGCACGCCACCGATGTCGCCAACCACGCCGACAGCCTGATTCTCACCCTGGTGGGAGGCTTTGTCCTGGCGTTCGTCTTCGGGATGGTGGCCAATCGGCTGAAGCTGTCGCCGCTGGTCGGCTATCTGGTGGCCGGCATTCTTGTGGGGCCGCATACGGCGGGGTTCGTCGCGGATCAGGAACTGGCGCCGCAGTTGGCCGAGATCGGCGTGATCCTGCTGATGTTCGGCGTCGGACTGCATTTCTCGCTGGCCGATCTGATGAAGGTCCGCAGGATCGCGGTGCCCGGCGCCCTCGTGCAGATTGCGGCGGCCACCGCCCTCGGCTGGGGGCTGGGCCGGCTTCTCGGACTGGGAGACGTGGAGGCCGTGCTGATGGGCTTCGCCCTGTCGGTGGCGTCGACCGTTGTGCTTCTGCGGGCGCTGGAGGAGCGGAAGCAGGTCAAGGGCGATGTCGGCAAGATCGCCATGGGCTGGCTGATCGTCGAGGACCTGGTCATCGTGATCGCCCTGGTGGTCCTGCCGCTGGTGGTGGTCCAGCCGGGAACCGAGGTGAACGGCGGCGCGCTGGCGGCGTCGATGGGCTGGACCCTGTTCAAGGTCGCTGCCTTCACGGCCGTCATGCTGGTGGTCGGCGCCAAGGTGCTCCCCTGGGTGCTGGTCCGGATCGCCCACACCAAGTCCCGTGAGCTGTTCACCCTCGGCGTCCTGGCCATCGCGCTGGGCATCGCCTGGGTCGCCTATGCCCTGTTCCACTCCTTCGCCATGGGCGCCTTCCTGGCGGGACTGGTGCTGAACAGTTCGCCGCTGGGGCACAATGCGGCGGAGCGATCCCTGCCCCTGCGCGACGCCTTCGCGGTGCTGTTCTTCGTCTCGGTCGGCATGCTGTTCGACTGGCATATCCTGGTCGAGCGTCCGCTGAGCGTTCTGGGCGTCCTGGCGATCATCATCGTCGGCAAGTCGCTGGCCGCGCTGGTCATCACCACCGCCTTCAAGCTGGACAAGGCGACCAGCCTGACCGTCGCCGCGGCTCTGGCGCAGATCGGCGAGTTCTCCTTCATCCTGACGAAGATGAGCGTCGATCTGGGCGGCATGAATCCGGACACCCAGAACCTGATCCTGGCGGCGGCCCTGCTGTCGATCTCGCTGAACCCGTTCGTTTTCGCCCTTATTGATCGTTTCGGCGGCAAGCCGAAGCCGCCGGTCAGGGAGACGCCGCCGGTGACCTCTCTGGTCTGACCCGGGGGGCAGGAAAGAAGGGGCGCCGGTCGATCCGGCGCCCCTTTTCCGTATCAGCCGACGGGCAGCGTCAGAGGACGCCGATCATCGAGGCGACCAGCGGGTGGCGGACGATGTCGCGCTCGGCCAACTTGACCACGCCGATGTCCGGCACCGCCGAGAGCTTCTCGGCGATGTCGGCCAGGCCCGAGATGCCGGGCAGCAGGTCGGACTGCTGCGGGTCGCCGGTGACCACCATGGTCGAGTGCCAGCCCAGCCGGGTCAGCAGCATCTTCAACTGGGTGTAGGTGCAGTTCTGCGCCTCATCGACGACGATGAAGGCGTTGTTCAGGGTCCGGCCGCGCATGTAGCCGATGGGGGCGATCTCGATCAGGCCCTCGGCCATCAGCGCCTTGACCCGCTTCATCGACAGACGATCGGACAGGGCGTCGTAGAGGGGGCGCAGATAGGGGGCCAGCTTGTCCTCCATGTCGCCGGGCAGGAAGCCGATCGATTCCCCGGCCTCGACCGCGGGGCGGCTGAGGACGATGCGTCCGACCTTGCCGGCCTCCAGCGCCTCGACCGCCTTGGCGACGGCCAGATAGGTCTTGCCGGTGCCCGCCGGCCCGAGGGCCAGGACCAGGTTGTGATGATCGATCATGGTCATCAGCTCGGCCTGACCGTCCGACTTCGGTTTCAGCGTCTTCAGATAGGCTTGGTCACGCTCGTCGTTGGACGGATGGGGAGACCATCCCGCGTGGGTCGGCAATCGCCGGACCTTGGCGTCCTGGATGAACTGGCTCGAATCGAGCACCCCGAACTCACGGGACGCTTCACGGGTCTGACGCTTCAGGGCCGAACGTTTGGTCATGGACGCCTCCAGGGCATGAAAAAAGGCGATGCCGCGAAAGCACCGCCTCGAACGATCGTGGGGAGGAAAAAGGAGAATGCACAGCATCCGCCCGGGTCGGAGGAGTATCCAGACTCCAGCGGACAGGGCCGCCGAACCGAACGCATCACGCGCGTTCCCCCAGCTTGACCGGACCGGGCTTGATCCGGCTTCGGATCCGGGGGCGAAATGTCGTCCTCGAATCGCATCAACAGATTGATGCTAGCGTGGTTTACGAAGGCTTAAAGCGCTGATTAAGCCAAAGATGAGGTGATGTTTCGATGACGATCTATGCGTTGGCGGACAAGAAACCGCAGCTTCCGCCGGAGGGCGAATACTGGGTTGCGCCGAATGCTGTGGTGACAGGAGACGTGATTCTGAAGCCGGGCGCCAGTGTCTGGTTCGGCGCGGTGGTGCGCGGCGACAATGATCCCATCACCATCGGTCGCGACACCAATATCCAGGACGGCAGCGTTCTGCATTCCGATCCCGGTGAGCCGTTGACCATCGGGGACGGCGTTACGGTCGGCCATATGGTGATGCTTCACAGCTGCGAGATCGGTGACAACACCCTGATCGGCATCGGGGCGGTGGTTCTGGGACGGGCCAAGATCGGGAAGAATTGCCTGATCGGCGCCAACGCCCTGATCACCGAGGGCAAGGTGATCCCGGACAACTCGCTGGTGATGGGCCAGCCCGGGAAGGTGGTGCGCGAACTGGAGCCGGGCCAGATCGAGGCGCTGCGCGTTTCGGCGCAGCACTATGTCCAGAACTGGAAGCGCTACGTCACCGATCTGAAGCCGGTCTAGCTGTCCCGGGCCAGGAGGTCGCCGGGGCGCTTCAGCCGCGGCGCCACCATCGGGGTGGTCAGCATGGTCGATCCGACGGCCATCAGCAGCAGGGCCGTGAAGGTGGTGTTGGTGATCACCTGCTTGTCCAGCAGGATGTTGGCGAAGATGATCATGATCAGGGCCTTGGTCTGCAGCAGCCAGCCGATGATCGAGGCCTCGCCCTGCTTCCACTTCAGGATGCGACCGGCGATCCGCAGGCCCAGCAGCTTTCCGGCGACCGAGGCGACCAGCAGGGCCGCGGCCGCGCCGAAGACCATCAGGCCGCCGACGTCCCACCGGGTCTTCAATCCGGTGGACAGGAAGAAGACCGGCATGACCGCCAGCAGGATGGTCTGGCGGAACCGGTCCATCTCCTCCTGGTCGAACCACTCCGCATCCAGAACCGCGCCGGACAGGAAGGCGCCGACCATGTAGTGCAGCCCCGCCCAGTCCGCGGCGAAGCCGCAGGCGGCGAGCCAGATCAGGGACACGAACCATCGGTCGCGCTGCGGCAGGCGTCGCATCAGCATGCGGACGCCCACGGTGGCGGCCGTGAACCCGATCAGGAAGGCCCCCTGCCGGCCGATCCGCTCCCAGTCGAGCAGGATCAGGGCAAGCACGCCCCAGACCGCGATGTCGTCCAGGCTGGCGTAGCGCAGGATGCGCTGACCCAGGGGCTGGCGCAGGATGTCCATCTTCTCCATCAGCAGGATCAGGATGGGCAGGGCGGTGACCGCGCAGGCCATTCCGATCCCCAGAACGACCTGCCAGGGTTTCCCTTCGGGCCCCGCCCAGTCGGGGCTGAGCGCCAGCATGCCCATCGCGGCGACCGCCCCGAACAGCAGGGGGACCGTCAGGGCGAGGCCCGCGGTGATCCCGGTCTCGACCCGCCGCCGCCAGGCCTGTTTGAGGTCCAGCTCGATGCCCGCGATCCAGACAAAGATCATCACTGCCCACCAGGCGATCCCGTTCAGGGCCGAGATCACCTCGTCGCTGAAGACGAAGCGATAGTAGTCCGGGAAGAGGGCGCCCAGAACGCCGGGCCCCAGAAGAATGCCGACGACGATCTGCACCACCACCAGCGGCGCCCAGTAGTCGGTGCGGAACAGGCGCCAGACCAGATACGGCACGCTGAAGATCAGCAGCATGGCGATCAGGAAGACTTCGGTCGTGGTCATGGACATCTGGCGCTCCCCCGAACGACCGCTGCCCGCCTCATGCGGGCGCCGCGGCGCGTCTGTCCAGTGGTCGCGCGTCAGGGGCCGAGAAATTCGGCAGGGATATCAGGCGATCCTGCGGCCTTCATTGACCGCCAGGCTCAGCGCGGGGCGGCCGGGAACGCCGGCGTTGACCACCAGACGGGCGACCAGGCGGGGGGCGAGGCCGCGGACAGGGGCGAGGGCGGGGGCGGGGGCGAACAGGCCGATCAGGCGATCGGTCCGGCCCGAGGCGCTTCGCATCGGGGCGACCACCATCTCCAGCGCCATCGATGGCTCGCCGGTGGTGACGGCGGACACCACCAGCGGCCGCGCCTCGCGCACGGCCCGCGTCAGGGCCTGTTCCACCAGATCGGTCGATTCCGGGGTCCACAGGGCGTTCAGGGGCGTGCCGGCCAGGGGGGCGCGCCACAGGGCCTCCAGCGCCGTGCCCGCGAGCGTCAGGACCGCGCCCTCATCCCGCCGGTCGACGATGAAGGTGCGGGCCAGTCGTCGTCCGAAGGCTTCCGGGGCCAGCGCCGCGCGCGCGGGGATGCCGCCGCGCACGCCGGGGGCGCGGGCCAGACCGGTCCAGTGGTCGATCAGAAACTGCGTATCGGGATGAAACACTGCATTCGCCTCTGGACGGAATGCCGCAAGGGCCGCGCCGCGAAGGCAACGGAAATGCAAGGCTTTTGGAGTTTCCTTGAGGCTGGAGCGCTCCGCATGCGTCGCGGGCGCGCGAAAACTCATCTGGAGGTCGGCCCATGGCGGTGCGGATCATGACCTGGCTGCCGGCCGCGGCGGGCTTCCTCGCCCTGTCGGCGGTCGCCGATTCCGCTGCGGCCCAGTGCAGCAGCGGTTGCGAACCGCCGCCGCCGCCCTGTTGCGAGCCGCCCCCGCCTCCGCCGCCGCCCCCGCCGCCGGTGTGCTGCTCTCCGCCCCCGCCGCCCTCCTGCTGCGGCGGCGGCAACCTGAACATCAATGTGAACGTGAACGCCGGCGCCAACGCCAACGCGACCGCGCGAACGGCCGCGGGGATCAACGCCCGTGCGGGCGGCTCCGTCTGGGTGAGCGGCGGCGGATCGGCCTACGTCACGGTCGATCAGCCCTATCCCACGACCATCAACGGTCTCAACGTCGAGGGCGCGCGGGTGCGGGAGGTTGTCCGCGTGCCCTACGAATCGCGCCGCCGCTGGGAAAAGCGGGTGGTCATCCAGGCGGTCTGCATTGATGACCGCGCCATCCCCCATCCGGCCTCGCAGGTCCGGCCCGACCGTGAGGTCGACGGGGGTTATGAGGGGGAGCTGTACCGCTGCCTCGCCGGCACCTCCATGCAATTCACCTGGGCGGAATATGAAGGCGAGGTCCGTTTCGACCACGGCGAGACGGTGACCTGCCGCAAGGGCGAGGCGCTCTGGTACGGCGGCGGCAACCTCGAGTGCCGGGCCCAACGGGCCGAGCGGGACTGTAACGAGCGTTCGCTGCTGCGCCGCTACGGCGCGGGGGTGAAGATCCTGACCTGGGTCCGGGAAGAGACCTACACCGCCTATCGCGAGGAAGTGGTCGAACAGTCGGGCATGGCCCTGACCGGCGGAACCCTTTCGTTGGACGGCGGCGTGGGCGGCCGGGTCTTCTGATCCCTTGAACGCGGCGTTCAGCCTGTGGTCAGGCGGGAAGGCCCAGGATTGCGAGGTCGTCGGCTCTCCGCCGGTGATCCTGAGAAGCGAAACTGGCCCCGGTCCCGAGACCGGGGCCTTTTTTGTCAGTCGGCCTGCTGATTGACACCGGCGGGGGAACCGCCTCCTGTTCCGGCGTCAGAGCAGGAAACGGAGCCGAAACACGATGACCGTCATGTCCCTCGCCGCGCTTGTCGCCTTCGTCCCGGCCATGTCGGGCGTGGTTGATCCCACCGCACGGATCGAAGGTGTCGACAGCCCCGGCGTTCGGGTCATGATCCGCACCGTGGATGACGGAGAGATCCTCTGGGTGCGCCGCTATCAACTCGGTACGACGACCGATGTCCCGCCCGGGACGCGCAAGATCAATGTGATATGCGAATTCCGGGCGACCTGGGGCTCCCGGCTGACCCCCGGCGACGTCACCGTCGAGGCGGAGGCGGGAAAGACCTACCGGCTGAATGCGCGGCCAGACGGAGAGAACTGCGAGGTGACGGTCGAGGGCCCTGTCTGATCCGGGGGCGACCGGCGCAGCGCTGAAACGAAAAAGGCCCCGGCTCACGCAGAGCCGGGGCCTTTCTGTTGGGGCTCCGCTTCGGCCTACTGTTGGGCCTGGGCGGAAACCACGATGGCCTTCCACGCGGTATCGTCACGCAGATACCGCTGCGCCAGGGCCTGGACGTCGGCGGCGGTGACCGCTTCCAGATCCGGGATATGGGTCAGGGTCTGTTCGATATCCGAAGGCTTGGCGGCCACGTCGGCCAGTTGGCCCAGCCAGTACTCATTGCCGGCCTGGCTGCGGCGCAGCGACTCGATGACCGGCAGGCGGGCGCGGTTCAGTTCGTCCTCGCTGGGCGGCTCGGCCTTCATCGAGTCGACGATCGACTGGACCGCCGCATAGAAGGCGTCGACCTTGTCCGAAGCGATTTCCGCGCGGATCGAGACCGAGCCGTAGCCGCGGTAGACGTCCGAGGCGCTGGCGCCGGTTCCGGGCGAGTAGGCCAGGGCCTGCTGTTCGCGGATAACCTCCAGCACCCGCAGCTTCAGGACCTCGGTCATCACCGAGACCCGGCGGGCTTCCGTCCGGTCGTCGACGGCGTCGGTGGTCGGCCAGGCGATGTAGGCCAGGGTCTGCTCGACCGGACCGTTGTGGGTCAGGCGAACCGGGGTCGCCGTGCCGGCCGGGAAGCGCAGCTCGGTGGCGCCCGGCGCGGGTTGGGCGTCCGCGCCGCGGCGGGGCAGGGCGCCGAAGGTCGGGGCGACCGCGGCGATCGCGTCATCGACGGTGACGTCGCCGACCACCACGAGGTCGATCGGCCCGGTGCTCAGGCCCTGGGTGAGGCCGGCGCGGGCCTCCTCGATCGTCCAGCCGGCGACTTCCTCGGCGGTCGGGAAGGTTTCGCGCTTGTCGCCGCTGGCCAGCAGGCCGGACGCCTGCACCTGGAAGGCCCCGCCGGGGGTGGCCATCTGCTGGGCGACGATCTGCGGGAACAGGCCCTTGATCTGCTGGAACGGCGCCGGGCGCAGGCCCGGGTCGGTCAGATAGGCCGTCAGCACCTGCATCTCGAGGCCCAGGTCGGCGGGACGGGTCGCGCCGGAGAACTGGTAGCTGTCGCTGTCGATGGAGAAGCCGGCCGAATAGACGCGGCCGTTCAGGACGCGGTTCATCTCGTCGAACGTCAGCTGGCCGAGCCCGCCCGGGGTCACATAGGCCGAGGCGAGCGCCAGCGGCGTGGAGCGGTCCGTCGGCAGGCCCTGCTCGCCGATGCCGGTGCGGACGCTGACCAGAATCTGCTCGTCGCGGAAGTCGGTCGGCTTGACGGTCAGGCGCACGCCGTTGGCGAAGGTGACGACGGTGGCGCCGAGCTCGGCGATCTCGCGTCGCTGGGCGACGGCGCCCGCGGCGCCGAACTGCGTATAGGGCCACTGCAGGTCCGCCTGGGCGGCCGGGGCGGCGACCGCCGTGCGGCGCGAGGCCTCAAGCGCGGCGGTCACGGCCGCCTCTCCACCCTCGATCTCGACGGGCGTGACGACGAGGGCCAGCGGCCCGCCGCCCGTGAAGACCGTCTGCAGCGACTGGTTGACCTGGGCGGCGGTCAGGCCGTCCACGGCGGCGTTGAACAGTTCGAGGTTGGTCTGCGGCGAGGAGAAGACCGCACGGGCGTTGACCGAGCCGGCGAGGCTGTTGGCCAGGGCCGGCGTGCGTCGGGTGGCCGCGCCGGCGACGGCGTTCTCCAGTGCGGTGCGATATTCGGTGATCTCGCGCTGCAGCTCGGCGTCCGACACGCCGTACTGCACCAGACGGCGCTGTTCCTGCTCCATCGCTTCCAGGGCGGGCTGCCAGCCGCCCGGGTTGAAGCTGGCCGAGATCGAGGCGATGTCGAGGCTGTCGACGAGGGTCGACTGGCTGCCGCTGGCCGAGACGAACGGCGGGTTGTCGCCGCGGGCGATCTCGCCGAGACGACGGTTCAGCACCGCCAGACCCAGGTTGGTGATCAGGTTCGAGCGGCGCTCGGCGACGGTGTCGGGATCCAGATCGGGCGCCTTGGTCCAGTTCAGCTGGATGTTCGACTGGATGCCCGGCTCGACGAGGATGCGGGTTTCCGGCTGCCGCGGCGCGACCGCGCCCAGATCCGGCTCCGGACCGTCGGCGGCCTTGGGCTGCCAGCTTTCGAAGGCCGCGCGGATCTTGGCCTCCATGACGTCGACGTCGAAATCACCGACCGCCACGAAGGTCGCCCGCGACGGACGGTAATAGGCTTCGTAGAACTCCACGAAACGCTCGCGCGGCGCGGTGCGGATGATGTCCAGATCGCCGATCGGCATCCGTTGCGAGATGCGCTGGCCGGGCGCCAGCAGGGCCAACTGGGCCTTGATCGAACGTAGGCCGGGCGTGTTGCGCAGCCGTTCCTCGCCCTCGATCACGCCGCGCTCGGCGTCGACGGCGTCGGGGGCCATCAGGGCCTCGGACACCTGTTCGCGCATGATGCGCAGCGAGGTGTCGACCGTTTCGTCATTCGTACGCGGCAGTTCCAGCATGTAGAGGGTCTGGTCGAAGCCGGTCGAGGCGTTGGTGTCCGCCCCGAAGGCGAGGCCGAGACGCTCGAGGATCCGCAGCAGGTCGTTCTCCGGGATGTTGGTGGTCCCGTTGAAGGCCATGTGCTCCATGAAGTGCGCCAGCCCCAGCTGGTTCTCGTTCTCCATCAACGAGCCCGCGTCGATCCGCAGGCGGAAGGAGGCCTGACCGGGAGGCGTCGCATTGCGCAGGACGGCGTACTGCATGCCGTTGGGCAGCACGCCGTAGCGCACATTGGCGTCCGCCGGGACGTCGCTGGTCGCCTGGGCGAAGGGATCGGTCGGCGCGACCTGTTGCGCCAGCGCCGGGGCGGCGGCGGTCAGGGCGAGGGCCGAGGCGGCCACGAGAAGAAGCAGACGGCGAGGTGCGCGCATGGGGCGGTCAGTCTCCGAAGGCGCATTTCTCAGCCCGTGCGGGCGCGCCGGCAAACAGGAGGGACCGCAAGTCCGATCGACCGCTGACGCCCCGCGCAACCCTTCAGCGACCGAACGTCGGGGCTCAAGTTACCGAAGATTAATGTGAGGGCCGGGAGACGTAGAAGGTGGCCGAGTTGCCCGTCGCCGTCGTGCTGGAGATGACCGAGCGTCCGGACCCGTTCACGACCGTGTTCGCCTGGGCCGAGACGTCGCCGGAGTTGGTCTGGGTGTTGCGGGCCTCAAGATACCCCTGGCACTCGGAACAGGCGTAGCCGGTGACCGCATTGCCGGTGGCTTCCGCGCCCACATAGACGTCGTAGCCGTTGGTTCCGACGAAGGTGGCCGTGACCTCGACGCCGCCGGTGTTGATCTGGCTGCTGTCGATCTCGACGTAGATGTCGTTGTTGCCGACCGACAGCTGGTTGCCGGCGCCGCTGGCGTAGGCCTGAGCCCGGCCGTAGTCGTAGGCCGTGGTCGTCGAGGCCGAGCGGATAAAGGCGGCGTTGTCCTGGGCCGAGTCGGTCACGACCGAGCCGCCCGAGTTGTAGCTGTTGGCGTAGTTGCCGACGGCCCGCGCCCGCGCCGCCAGATCCCAGCCGTTGCCGGTATTGGCGCTGGCCTCGGCCTCGACGTAGTCGCCGCTCGAGGTCTGGTCGAAGGTCAGGTTCTGGCCGGAGGTCTGCAGACTGTTGACGCCGATGGCGTTGCCCATCGACTGGGCCTGCACCTCGGCGGCGGCCGGGACGTACTGGCTCTCCAGCCGGCTGTAGGCGCGGACGGTGGCGGAGCTCGACTGCTCGACCGCGCCCTGGACCACGCTGCCTTCGCCGTAGAGCGAGACGGTGTTGGACGTGGCCGTGGCCGAGATCACTCCGCCGGCCAGCAGGCGGGCGTTCTCATCGCCGACCTCGGTCAGGGCGCCGACCAGCCCACCGGTGTTCCGTTGCACAGCCTCGACCGTGACGTCGGCAGCATAGCCGCTGACCGCCAGGTAGTTGCCGCCCGCGTCGGAGCTGACCGCCACCGGGCCCGCGGTGTCGCCGCCCAGGGTGACCGAGGTCGTGGCGATGGCGTCGCCGCGCATGTCCTGGTCCGAGCGCACGGTGACCGAGCCGTTCTCGACCGCGCCGGAGGCGCTGTTGCCATGGGCGGTGGTGGCGACCGTGACCTGCTCCTGGGCGTCGACCACGTTCAGCGTCTGGTCGGCGAAGACGTCGCCCAGCTGGAGCTGGTTGTTCAGGACGATGCTGTTGTCCTGTGGCGGGGTCTGTGCGGCGGCCTCAGTAGCGGCTGCGACGCACATCACCGTCGCGGCGATCGTGCCAGCGAGACGGATCGGCGCGGGTCTGGCCATTGTTGGTGTCCGTGTTGGGATAAGCCGGATAGTAGCCGCCGGTGATGCTGACGGTGCCCGCCAGCGGATCCTGCCCGGCCTGCAGGCAGACCTCCGGTCCCGGGGCGCCGTACAGATTGGCCATGAACTCGACCATGGCCCGTTCGATCAGGGCGCGGACGGCCAGTTGCACCGGCTCCAGCGCGCCTTCCCCGGCCGAGATGTCGAAGACGTTGCCGTCCAGGAAGTCGAACACCCCGGCCGAGATCTCCCGGCCGATGATCTGCTTCTGGTAGGAGACGACGTCCACGATTTCGAGGCTGGTGGTCTGCACCAGCCGCAGGTCGATGGCGATGTTCATCACGAACATCTTGCCCGAGGCGGCGAGCGAAAGGGGGGTGTCCGTGGTCTGGCCGCCGGCGACGTCGAAGCCGCCGGACCGGATGTTGTAGTTCACCTCGGTGATGCCGCCGACAATATAGAAGTCGGACCCCGGCACCGAACCGGCGATGATGCGGCGATACTGGACGTCCTCGGCGCCGCCCGCGCCCTCGTCGCCGATCAGGCGGTTGTTGGCGTAGCGCAGCTCCATTTCCGAAACGGAGGTGTCATAGCGCTCGACCTGCCGGGCGCCGGCCTTGGCCAGGGCCGTCATGGCCATCAGCGAGGCGCCGCCGGTGACCTGGCGTCCGCCGTCCGCCGACACCGTGCCGGTGTAGTCCGCGATCCGGGCCACCGCCAGGCGCGGCGACGGCAGGTTGTAGCGCCGGGCGTAGTCCGCCATGCAGACCAGAGCGGCGGAGTAGGGGGTCGGATTGGCCGTCACCGGCGCATTGCCGATGGGCGCGGCGTAGCGACCGCTGGGCCCGGCTCCGGACGAGATGCAGCCGCCCAGCAGGGCGGCGGCGGCGGCGGCGGCGCCGACGGTCCGGATCAGGCGCAAGGGACGGCCGACGCTCATGGAAGCCTCAGGGTGCCGTTCAGGTCGGTACCGGCGGTGACGTTGCCGTTGTTGACCTGACTGGAGTTGACGATGACCGTGTTGTGGTTGCCCTGGACGACGACGTTCAGGCTGTTGCCGATCGCGGTGGAGCCGCCGATGGTCTGGCCGTTGCCGGAGCTCGATCCGGCGTAGCCGACACCGCCCGTCGTGCTGGAATAGGCGCTGGCGCCCGTCTGGATGATCCCGTTGACGATCAGGCGGTTGCCGTTGGCGTCGCGGGTCGACCCGCTCTGCGGCTGCGCGGTGGTGTAGCGCGAGCCGCCGTAGCCGGCGGTATAGGTCCCCATTCCTGAGGACCCGGCGGACTGGGCCCAGGCGGCGGCCGGGAGCGCGAGGACCGCCAGGGTGAGGGCGGCGGCGACCTTGATCCTGACGGGCATGGCGACTTTCCAGCGAAACACGGTTTACGGAGCGCTAAGCACTTCGGGCGCCAATCTGGAGCAACGACGTTAACGATGACTTGCCG
>NZ_JBLYQK010000022.1:15000-17500 GCF_048799765.1 Brevundimonas sediminis | reverse complement strand
AGCAGCCATCCTTTAAAGAAAGCGTAACAGCTCACTGATCAAGCGATCCTGCGCGGAAAATGTAACGGGGCTCAAGCCAGTCGCCGAAGGTATGGGTTTGCACTTTGTGCAAGCGGTAGCGGAGCGTTCCGTAAGCCGGTGAAGGTCAACCGTGAGGTTGGCTGGAGGTATCGGAAGTGAGAATGCTGACATGAGTAACGATAAACAGTGTGAGAAACACTGTCGCCGAAAGACCAAGGGTTCCTGCGTAAAGCTAATCTGCGCAGGGTTAGTCGGCCCCTAAGGCGAGGCTGAAAAGCGTAGTCGATGGGAAGCAGGTAAATATTCCTGCACCAGCTGGAAGTGACGGATGGCGTAAGTTGTCAGGGCTTATTGGATTGTCCTGGCAGCGAAGTCGTCCCTGGAAATAACTCCAGCAGAGACCGTACCCGAAACCGACACAGGTGGTCAGGTAGAGTATACCAAGGCGCTTGAGAGAACTGTGCTGAAGGAACTCGGCAAATTGCACGCGTAACTTCGGAATAAGCGTGACTCACCTTGGGCAACCAAGACTGAGTGGCACAAGCCAGGGGGTAGCGACTGTTTAGCAAAAACACAGGGCTCTGCGAAGCAGCAATGCGACGTATAGGGTCTGACGCCTGCCCGGTGCCTGAAGGTTAAAGGGAGATGTGAAAGCGTCGAACTGAAGCCCAGGTAAACGGCGGCCGTAACTATAACGGTCCTAAGGTAGCGAAATTCCTTGTCGGGTAAGTTCCGACCTGCACGAATGGCGTAACGACTTCCCCACTGTCTCCAGCACAGGCTCAGTGAAATTGAATTCCCCGTGAAGATGCGGGGTTCCCGCGGTCAGACGGAAAGACCCTATGAACCTTTACTATAGCTTCGCCTTGGCGTTAGCGACCGTATGTGTAGGATAGGTGGGAGACTATGAAACCGGGGCGCCAGCACCGGTGGAGTCATCCTTGAAATACCACCCTTACTGTCGTTGACGTCTAACCGAGGGCCGTTATCCGGTCCCGGGACATGGCGTGGTGGGTAGTTTGACTGGGGCGGTCGCCTCCCAAAGTGTAACGGAGGCGCGCGATGGTGAGCTCAGAGCGGTCGGAAATCGCTCGTCGAGTGCAATGGCATAAGCTCGCCTGACTGCGAGACTGACAAGTCGAGCAGAGACGAAAGTCGGCCATAGTGATCCGGTGGTCCCGCGTGGAAGGGCCATCGCTCAACGGATAAAAGGTACTCTAGGGATAACAGGCTGATTTTGCCCAAGAGTCCATATCGACGGCAAAGTTTGGCACCTCGATGTCGGCTCATCACATCCTGGGGCTGGAGCAGGTCCCAAGGGTATGGCTGTTCGCCATTTAAAGTGGTACGTGAGCTGGGTTCAGAACGTCGTGAGACAGTTTGGTCCCTATCTGCCGTGGGTGTTCGAAGCTTGAGAGGATCTGTCCCTAGTACGAGAGGACCGGGATGGACGTACCTCTGGTGGACCTGTCGTGGCGCCAGCTGCGCAGCAGGGTAGCTATGTACGGAATAGATAACCGCTGAAAGCATCTAAGCGGGAAACTAACCTCAAAACAAGGCTTCGCTGAGGATCGTGGAAGACTACCACGTTGATAGGCCAGGTGTGGAAGTGGGGCGACCCATGAAGCTGACTGGTACTAATAATCCGATCGGCTTGATCGTTTCTCAGCAAAACTCATTCGATCTTTGAATAGACAATGTCTTCTCCAATCCACTGACCGCCTGGTTGACCCGGTGGCTATGTCGGAGGTTCCCCACCCGATCCCATTCCGAACTCGGTCGTTAAGCCCTCCAGAGCCAATGGTACTTCGTCTTAAGGCGCGGGAGAGTAGGTCGCCGCCGGGTCTACCAGTCGGTCAGCGGATTAGAAAAACAACTCGAACAGCTTCCATCACACCCCACTGCCGCGGGATGGAGCAGCCCGGTAGCTCGTCAGGCTCATAACCTGAAGGTCGCAGGTTCAAATCCTGCTCCCGCACCCAAATCAAAACCCCCGTGCCCATGGCCCGGGGGTTTTTGCTGTCCCCAACAAACCAACCCGACAAACACCCCGACCCGAGCCCCCAAACGCCGGCGGGCCGCCCGACAGCCCCTGAGCCGTCCGCCCACGCCCCCCTCAACCTCACCCCGCCCGACCCCGACGGCCCGACCCCGACGGCACGAGGCCGTAGCGGAGACCTCTCCGGCCGCCCACGTCGCCGCCGAACCGGGCGCGCCGATGCCGACCGGCCGGGAGGGAAAGGGTCTACGGGCCGCTCCCGTCCGCTCCCGTTCGCGGCCCGGACGGGCGCACGGATGCGGCCCCGGGCGATCCGGGCTGAAGCCTGGCGTGGAGCGGCATGACGAGCGGGATGTCCCCGCCGGCCGGCTGCCCCGCTCCGCCTTCCGGGGGATCCACAGGTCCGGCCGGGGGCGCCGGGCGACCCTCGCACACTCCGGGATCCGGAAAGGGCAGGCGAGGGCCGGCGAGCCGGGCCTG
>NZ_JBLYQK010000022.1:0-10000 GCF_048799765.1 Brevundimonas sediminis | reverse complement strand
AGGATAGGTGGGAGACTATGAAACCGGGGCGCCAGCACCGGTGGAGTCATCCTTGAAATACCACCCTTACTGTCGTTGACGTCTAACCGAGGGCCGTTATCCGGTCCCGGGACATGGCGTGGTGGGTAGTTTGACTGGGGCGGTCGCCTCCCAAAGTGTAACGGAGGCGCGCGATGGTGAGCTCAGAGCGGTCGGAAATCGCTCGTCGAGTGCAATGGCATAAGCTCGCCTGACTGCGAGACTGACAAGTCGAGCAGAGACGAAAGTCGGCCATAGTGATCCGGTGGTCCCGCGTGGAAGGGCCATCGCTCAACGGATAAAAGGTACTCTAGGGATAACAGGCTGATTTTGCCCAAGAGTCCATATCGACGGCAAAGTTTGGCACCTCGATGTCGGCTCATCACATCCTGGGGCTGGAGCAGGTCCCAAGGGTATGGCTGTTCGCCATTTAAAGTGGTACGTGAGCTGGGTTCAGAACGTCGTGAGACAGTTTGGTCCCTATCTGCCGTGGGTGTTCGAAGCTTGAGAGGATCTGTCCCTAGTACGAGAGGACCGGGATGGACGTACCTCTGGTGGACCTGTCGTGGCGCCAGCTGCGCAGCAGGGTAGCTATGTACGGAATAGATAACCGCTGAAAGCATCTAAGCGGGAAACTAACCTCAAAACAAGGCTTCGCTGAGGATCGTGGAAGACTACCACGTTGATAGGCCAGGTGTGGAAGTGGGGCGACCCATGAAGCTGACTGGTACTAATAATCCGATCGGCTTGATCGTTTCTCAGCAAAACTCATTCGATCTTTGAATAGACAATGTCTTCTCCAATCCACTGACCGCCTGGTTGACCCGGTGGCTATGTCGGAGGTTCCCCACCCGATCCCATTCCGAACTCGGTCGTTAAGCCCTCCAGAGCCAATGGTACTTCGTCTTAAGGCGCGGGAGAGTAGGTCGCCGCCGGGTCTACCAGTCGGTCAGCGGATTAGAAAAACAACTCGAACAGCTTCCATCACACCCCACTGCCGCGGGATGGAGCAGCCCGGTAGCTCGTCAGGCTCATAACCTGAAGGTCGCAGGTTCAAATCCTGCTCCCGCACCCAAATCAAAACCCCCGTGCCCATGGCCCGGGGGTTTTTGCTGTCCCCAACAAACCAACCCGACAAACACCCCTGAACGCGGCTACACAGCCCCCTGCCTCCAAAAGTGCCAATCCGACGCCCGCCGCGCCGGCGCCTGGGTCGCCGCGCAATCCGGACGGCGCTGTGCCATGTCCGGTCAACGGCATCGGCGGGGACCTGGAGCGCGGCCTTGTTCAACGGACGGGTCGGGCATCGACGCCGACGATCTCCGTTCCGGCGGCGGCTCCTTCAGGCGCGCCGCTCCGGGACCCACGACGCTGACTTGCTGTCATCCAGGTCAGGGGCGCTGACCCTGGGGACCGCAGCGAGATCCATGCCCGGCGCGCCGCCGGGTCCCGACCGCAACAGGGGCGGAAACGCGGGCAGGGGGTGGCAGGGCGCTCTCCGGCCGGGCCTTCCGGGCCCGAAGCGGCAGGCCCGGCCCTGCGCAAGGCCCACGCGAAAACGGCCCGTCGCGGGGGCGACGGGCCGTTCGGGCGCGCAGGGATGGGGGAGGAGTCAGCCCCGCGCAGCCAATCCGTTGAGCAGGGCGTAGCTTCGGATCACCTGGCTGTCGTCGGCCCGGCCATCCCCCCGTCCGGAGGTGGCGACAAACAGTTGGTGCGCCGCCGCCGCCAGCGGCAGGGCGGCCTGGCTGTCCCGCCCGGCGGCCAGGACGATGCCCAGATCCTTGACGAAGATGTCGACGGCGCTGGTCACCTCGGGATCGGCCTGAAGCATGCGCGGGCCCCGGTCGTTGAGCATCCAGCTCGCGGCCGCCGAGCCGCCGGTGATCTCGAGCGCCACCTTGGGATCGACGCCCATCTTCTCGGCCAGCGACAGGGCCTCGGCGGCCACGGCGATGTGGGCGCCGCACAGCAGCTGGTTGACGGTCTTGACCATCTGGCCCTGACCCGCCGCCTCGCCGACATGGAACAGCTTGCCGCCGAAGCCTTCGAAGAGCGGCTTCAACTCTTCGAACAGGGCCGTTGGGCAGCCGGCCATGATGGAGAGGCTGCCGGCCTTCGCTCCGGCGGTGCCCCCGGAGACCGGGGCGTCGACGAAGCGACGCCCCGCGGCCGTGACCCTGGCGGCCATGGCCTCGGCCTCCTTCGGCAGGCAGGTCGCGGTCAGGACCACGGTCCCGCCTTCGGGAAGGGCCTGCAGCGCCCCGGCCTCGAACAACACCTGTTCGGCCTGGGCGGCGTTGACCACCATCAGCATCAGGACGTCGGCGCCGGCGGCGGCTTCCACTGCAGAGGCCACCGCCCTGCCGCCGGCCGCGGCGAGGGCCTGGCCCGGCTCGGGCCGCAGGTCGAAACCCTGAACCGCGTGGCCGGCGCCAATCAGGTTCCGGGCCATCGGCAGACCCATGGCTCCAAGGCCGACAAAACCGACGATCATGATGCTACTCCGGTACGGGAAGGATCAGCGATTGACGCTCTTGGGCACCCGGAAGACGAGCAGCATGCCGAAGAGGACGATCGCGGTGATGGTGTAAAGGCCCCAGCTCAGATGGCCGGTGGCGTTGACCACGGCGCCGATGACATAGGGCGAGGCGAAGCCGGCCACGTTGCCGATGGCGTTGATCGCCCCGATACCGGCGGCGGCCCAGACCCCGCCGAGGAAGGCCGGCGGCAGGCTCCAGAACATCGGCGTCGACGACAGCAGGCCGGCGGCCGCGAAGGCCAGGCAGATCACCGACAGGACCAGATTGTTCGAGAAGGACGGGGCCAGGGCCAGGGCGATCGCGCCCATCGACATCGGAATGATCAGGTGGAAGCGGCGCTCGCGACGTTTGTCCGCGCTGATGCTGAACGAGATCATGGCGATGGCGGCGGCCAGGAAGGGGATGGCGCTGATCAGGCCGTTGGCGAACGGGCTCTCGACCCCGGCATTCTTGACGATGCTGGGCAGCCAGAACGAGATCGCATACTGGCCCATCACGATGCAGAAATAGATGGCCGTCAGCAGCCACAGGCGACGGTCGGCGAGGAACTGCTTCACCGACATGTGGGCGGTGCGCACGGCGTCGTCGGCGTCGAGGTCGGCCTGGACGGCCTTCTTCTCATCGTCGCTGAGCCATTTCACGTCCGACGGCTTGTTCGGCAGGAAGGTGAAGACCAGCAGGCCGGCGATGATGGCCGGGATGGCCTCGATGATGAACATCCAGCGCCAGCCTTCCCAACCGGCGTATCCGGCCATGCTTTCCATGATGAAGCCGGACAGCGGGGCGCCGACGATGCCGGCGGTCGGGATGCCGAGCAGCAGCAGGGCATTGGCGCGCGAGCGGCGGGCCGCCGGGAACCAGTAGGTCAGGAACAGCAGGGCGCCGGGGGCGAAGCCCGCCTCGGCCACGCCGAGCAGGAAGCGCAGGGCGTAGAACTGCCACTCCGTATGCACGAAGCCGAAGCCGCAGGAGATGATGCCCCAGGTGATCATGATCCGGGCGATCCACTTCTGGGCCCCGACCTTGTGCAGGATCATGTTCGAGGGAACCTCGAACACGGAATAGCCGATGAAGAAGATCCCCGCGCCCAGTCCGTAGACCAGATCCGAGAAGCCCAGATCCGACTGCATCTGCAGCTTGGCGAACCCGATGTTGATCCGGTCGATGTAGGCGACCAGGAAGCACAGGAAGAGGAACGGCATCAGCCGCCACAGGATCTTCTTGTAGGTGGCGTTCGACGCGATGGTCGGCGCCGGTTTCGGCAGCGTGGTGTCAGTCACGGTTTTCCTCCCCGTTTCATCCCGGTGTTCCGGGTCTGATGCGGCTGACGGTCCTTATTCGGACAGCCAGCCCTTGATGCTCGTGGTCATGGCCTTGGTCGAGATGCCGTAGCGATCGTGCAGCGTCGGCAGGGCGCCGGCGTCGAGGAAGGCGTCCGGCAGGGCGACCTGTTTGAACGGTGCGAACACGCCCGCGCGCAGCAGGGCGGCGGCCACGCCTTCACCCAGTCCGCCGATGACCGAATGGTTCTCGGCCACGACGACCAGACGGCCGGGCTTCGCCTTCACCGCCTCGATGATGGTGGCTTCGTCCAGCGGCTTGATGGTCGGGACGTGCAGCACGCCGGCTTCAATATTGTCGGCCTTCAGCGCGTCGGCCGTCTCCAGCGCGCGCATGGTCATCAGGCCCGACGAGATGATCAGCACGTCCGCGCCTTCGCGGATCGTCTTCGCCTTGCCCAACTCGAACGTGTAGCCGTACTCGTCCAGCACCGCCGGAACCTTGCCGCGCAGCAGGCGCATGTAGGCCGGGCCGCGATGGTCGGCGAGGGCCGCGGTCGCCTGCTCGATCTCGACGGCGTCACAGGGGTCGATGATGGTCAGGTTCGGCATGCCCCGGAAGATCGCCAGATCCTCGGTCGCCTGGTGGCTGGGGCCGTAGCCGGTCGTCAGGCCGGGCAGGGCGCAGACGACCTTCACGTTCAGGTCTTCCTCGGCGATGGCCAGACACAGGAAGTCATAGGCGCGGCGCGCGGCGAACACGGCGTAGGTGGTCACGAAGGGATGGAAGCCCTCGCGCGCCATCCCGGCGGCCGACATCATCAGCAGCTGCTCGGCCATGCCCATCTGGTAGAACCGGTCGGGGTGAGCCTGCTGGAAGATGTGCAGGTCGGTGTACTTGCCCAGATCGGCGGTCATGCCGACGATCTCCGGACGGGTTTCTGCGGCCTTGGCCAGGGCATGGCCGAAGGGGGCGGAGAGGGTGCGCTGACCTTCGGCGGCGATCGAGGCGATCATGGCCGAGGTCTTCAGGCGGGGTGCGGGCACGGTGTTCAGATCCTGATTTGTCGGCTTCAGATGTCGGCGTTCACGACGCCGCCGGCGGCGACCCAGCCGTCATCGACGGCCTTGAGGGCGAGATCCCACTCCTCCTCATCCACGCGGATGAAGTGGGTCTTCTCGCGCTGCTCGAGGAAGGGCACGCCCTTACCCATCAGGGTGTCAAAGATGATGATGCGGGGCTTGGCGTCGGTCAGTTCGCGGGCGGCGTCGAAGGCGGCGATCACGGCCTCGATGTCATTGCCGTCCACGCGCTGGGCGAACCAGCCGAAGGCGTCGAACTTGGCCTGCAGGTCCGGCGCGCTGAGCACCTCCTGCGAGGGACCGTCGGCCTGCTGGTTGTTGAAGTCGACCAGGGCGATCAGGTTGTCCAGCTTCCAGTGCGGGGCCGACAGGGCGGCTTCCCAGGTGGAGCCTTCGCCCAGTTCGCCGTCTGACAGCAGGTTGTAGACGAAGCGGTCCGAGCCCTTGCGCTTCAGGCCCAGCGCCATGCCGACGGCGATGCCCAGACCCTGGCCCAGCGAACCGCCCGAGATCTCCATCCCCGGCGTGTAGGAGGCCATGCCCGACATCGGCAGGCGGCTGTCGTCCGAGCCGTAGGTGTCGCGCTCCTCGAACGGAATGATCCCGGCCTCGATCAGCGCCGCGTACAGGGCGATGGCGTAGTGGCCGATCGACAGCAGGAAGCGGTCACGACCTTCCCATTCCGGCTCGTTCGGGCGGTAGGACAGGGCGCGGAAATAGGCCACGGCCAGAACGTCGGCGACGCCGAGCGCCTGGCCGACATAGCCCTGACCCTGGACGGCGCCCATGCGCAGGGCATGTTTTCGGATGTGATAGGCGCGCCGGGCCAGTTCGACGGACGGCATATTGCCGGGAGTGGGATCGCTCACGCGGGTTCCTTCGATGCGCGCGGCGGGAAGGGACGTGCGCGGAAGGACGGCCGGAAGGGCCGTGGATCGACGCCTGTTTCCTCCCCGGTTCGCGGGTGTCTTCGTTGCGGCGGATAAGGGGCGAAGGTGTCGAGGGTGACAAATGCTATGTTTACACGGACGGGTGAATATTGTTCATGTCCGGTATGAACATTGCCTTCGGTTCTCTTCGCGCGTTTGACGCCGCCGCCCGGCACGGCTCCTTCCGTCTGGCGGCCGAGGAGTTGAACCTGTCGCCCAGCGCGGTCAGTCACGCGATCTCCAAGCTGGAGAAGTCGCTCGGCGCCCTGCTGTTCGACCGCAATGGCCGGTCCCTGAGCCTGACCCAGAACGGTCAAACCCTGCACAAGCATGTCGAGGAGGCGTTCAGCCATATCCGCGTCGGGGTCACGGCGGTGTCGGCGCGTCAGGCTCAACTGCTGCGCCTGCATACGGCCCCCAGCTTCGCCGCCCAGTGGCTGACGCCGCGCCTTTCGGATTTTCTGGAGAAGCATCCGGGGATGGAAGTGCGGATCGCGGCCAGCACCGATTACAGCCGGTTCGCGGCGGACGAGTTCGACGCCGATATCGTCTACGGCAAGCCGGAGAACGATAGTCTGATTGTACACTCACTGGGGCGGGAGGTGGTGAAGCCGATGTGCAGCCCCGCCATGGCCGAACGGATCAGGACGCCCGATGACCTCTACAAGTTGACCCTCATCCGCAGTTCTCTGAAGGCCGTGACCTGGGAGGACTGGTTCCGCGCGAACCATCTGAAGGCGCCCGAGAGCGTGGGCATGCGCTTCGATCGCAGCTTCATGTCCGTGCAGGCCGCGGCGGACGGACTCGGCGTTTGTCTGGACTCCACGCGGCTGGCGGAGCGCGAACTGGCCAGCGGCAGACTGGTCGCGCCGCTGGATGGTCAATGCGACAACCTCATCTACGCGCCGCACTATCTGGTCTATCCGAAGCGCAACGCCCAGCGCTCCATCGTCGTCGCATTCGCGCGGTGGCTGATTGGAGAACTGGCCAAGGATCCCTCGGCCAATCGGGAACCTCTGGTTAGAGGTGAAACGGATTCACCTGTTGGATAAATCTTCGCGTTTGTCATCTGACAGCGCTTTCCGAACTTTCCCGCCGATGACCCGAAGAGGTCCGGAGGGAACAGATGCACTTCAAACACCCGGTTCGGCGGCTTGCCGGCGCAGGTCTGCTGACGCTGATCTGCGCGACGTCCGCTTTCGCCCAGACACCGGCCGCGCCCGCTCCGGCGTCGGCCTTCGCCAACACCATGACCGGCGACTGGGATGGTCTGCGCGATCGCCTGAAGGATCGGGGCCTGACCCTGACGGCGGGCGAAATCACCGAGACCGCGTGGAATGCGATCGGCGACACGCCGCAGTTCGTCCGGACCTCCGGCCAACTCAGCCTCGGCGCCACCCTTGATGCGAACCGGATGTTCGGCATCGAGGGCGGCAAGTTCCAGATGACGATCAGCAACCGGCACGGCAACGCCCTGACCAACGACTCGCCCCTGGGCGTGATCCAGCAGGTGCAGCCGGTCTATGGTCGCGGGCAGGTCTGGCGTCTGAGCCAGTTCTGGTACGAGCAGAGCTTCACGGGCGGCTCGTTGAAGCTGGGGCGCATGAGCTCGGCCGAGGACTTCGCCGGCGCGGCCTGCGATTTCCAGAACCTGACCCTGTGCGGCTCGGCCCCGGGTCATATCGCGCATGACGTCCTCTACAACTTCCCGGTCAGCCAGTGGGGCGCGCGCCTCAAGCTGAATGTCGCGCCCGAACACACCGTCTCGGTCGGGGTCTATGAATCGAACCCCGAGAACCTGCGTCCGAGTCAGGGCTTCAACTTCGCATTCGATGTCGACGACGGCTTCCTGACCATGGTCGAGACGGCCTGGACGCCGACCTTCGGGGACAACCTGACCGGCAGCTACAAGGTCGGCGGCTGGTACGACACGGCGGACGTTCCCGACATTGCGACGGATGTGAACGGCGACTGGATCGCCCTGACCGGCCTGCCGGGGCAGGAGCGCAGCGGGCGCTACGGCTTCTACGCCAATGTCGTTCAGACCCTGCGGGCTCCGGATGCGGACGGTCGCAACGGGGTGAAGGCGATGGTCAACGCCATCGTCACCGATCCGCGCACCAACAATCTGCAGGGCAAGGTCGCTGTCGGCCTCGCCTGGACCGGCCCCATCGCCGCCCGTCCAAAGGACGAAATCGGCTTCGCCGTCGGCGCCAGCGGCTACAACCCGCGCCTCACCGACAGCCAGCAGGCCCAGATCGAAGCCGGGACGCGCACCCTTCCGGCCGCCAGCCGGGAGTATGTGGCCGAGGTTTACTACGGCTTCCGCGCCACGCCCTGGCTGACGCTGCGGCCCAATCTCCAGCTTATCCACCACCCCGGCGGCCGTGAGGACCGTCCTGACATGGTCGTCGGCGGATTGAAGACCGTCTGGACGTTCTGAACGCGTCTGTAAGGTTCAGCCTGTCCCTGACGCGAAGGCCCTGCCCCGGTCCCACCCCGGGCAGGGCCTTCTGCTATCCGCCGCCACATTTCCACGAGTTCATTCGCCCGCCCTGATCCTGACGCAATTCGCTACAAATGTAGCGCTACAAGTGTAGTGAACGGGGAATGACGCAATGATCGAGACGCTGCCCAGGCGTGAACGCGAGGTGTTCGAGACCCTGTGTCGCCTTGAACAGGGGACGACCGGCGCGGTCCGGGCGGCCCTGACCGATCCGCTGAGCGACTCCGCCGTCCGGACCCTGCTGGCCCGCCTCGAAGCCAAGGGGCTGGTGGAGCGGGAGCCGGGGGAGGGCGGGGTGGTCTATCGCCCGGCGCCGGAACCGGAGGCGCTGGCGACGGGCGCCCTGCGCCGGATGGTCGACACCTTCTTCGCCGGTTCGGCGGCCAGCGCGGCGACGGCCCTGCTGGGTCTGACCCGTTCCCTGAACCCTGAGGAGGTCGAGGCCCTGCGCCGTGCGATCGACGACGCCGGGGACCGGGACGCATGACTGTCACCCTGTTTATCGAACTCCTGCTCAAATCCGGCGTGATCGCTGGCGCGGGCCTGCTGGTTTCAGCGGCCTTGCGGGCCCGTCCGGCGACGGACGTCGTGGATGTGCTCCGCGCCACGGTCCTGCTGCTGCTGGCCCTGCCGGCCCTGATGCTGGTGTTGCCCGCGCTTGCAGTGCCCTTGTTGCCCGCGTCGGAACCGATTGCGGAAGTCGCTGCGGCGCCGTTGTGGAGCGGGGACATCGGCGCGGTCGGCGGCGTCGCCGTCTCCGCCTCGGTGTCCGACCTGTCGCCGACCCTGATTGCGGCGCTGGTGTGGGCCGTCGGGGTTGTGCTGATCCTTGGCCGCTTTGCGTTGGGCCTTCTGACGCTCGTTCGGTGGACCCACGCCGGCAAGCCGGTGACGGCATCCCGCTGGACGACCGCTCTGGACACCCTGTCCAGCGGACGGCGCCCTCGTCTGATCGCCTCGGCGTCCACGCCCGCCCCCCTGAGCTGGGGGCTCCCGCCGGGGGTGGTGCTGATCAGCGAGGAGCTGGCCGCTCGCCCGGACTGCGCCCAGGCCGTGCTGGCTCACGAGTTGGCCCACATTCGCCGCCGGGACTGGCTGTTCCTGCTCTTGTCCAGAGCTGCTGTGGCGTTGTTCTGGTTCAACCCGCTGGTCTGGTGGCTGCACGCCCGGCTGGCGGCCCGCACGGAGGATGCGGCGGACGCGGCGGCCCTCAGACATCTGGCGCCCGAAGCCTATGCCCGGACCCTCGTCGGTCTGGCCGCCGACGTCGGCCGCCCCGCCGGCCGCGTCGCCGGCCTCGCGGCAGTGGGGCTGACCGGCCCCGCCCATTCCCTGTCGAAAAGGATCACCCGCATCATGAAGACGCCTCGCAACGCGCCGTCCCGTCCCCTCGTCCTCGCCCTGGCTGTCGGAGGCCTGGCGGTCGTCGCCACGCCGCTGGCCGCGCTCGAACTGACTTCGCCCGCCTCTGTCCTGTCAGCGGCGGAGACGCCGACGACCGGTCAGGCCGCCGGCGCGCGCCAGGTGATCGTGCTGACCGACGAGCACACCGTGCAGGTCGCCCCGCCGGCCCCGCCCGCTCCGCCGCCCCCTCCCGCGCCGGTTTCGCAGGCCGAGGCGCCGGTTCCGCCGGCCCCGCCC
>NZ_JBLYQK010000021.1:0-45796 GCF_048799765.1 Brevundimonas sediminis | reverse complement strand
GATCAGCGTATTGCCCCCCGCGCCGCCGCGCAGCACATCGTTCCCGTCGCCGCCGTCCAGGGTGTCGTTGCCGCGGCCGCCCAGCAGGACATCGTCGCCGGCCCGGCCCTCGAAGGTGACCGAGACGCTGCCGTCATCGCCCTGGGCGTCGACCGCCAGCCGGTTGGCCGCGCCGTTGCCGCGCACCGTGTGCGACCCGGCGCCCGTGCCCTCGATGGTGACGTTCTCGACGGTGTAGATGCCCACCGCCGTCCCGCCGACCGTCGCGGTTCCCGCCGCGAGGTCCGTCGTGCTGGACGCGCCGCGCAACACGGCGGTGTCCACGCCGGCCCCGCCCGCGATCAGCGATCCGGCCGCGCCGCCCCCGCCGGTGAAGACCAGGGTGTCGTCGCCGTCCTCGCCGTACAGGGCGTCCCCCGCATCGCCGTTGACCGTGTCGTTGTCGGCCCCGCCGTACAGCTGGTCCACGCCCGCCCCGCCGGTGATCACGTCATCGCCGTCTTCGCCGCGCAGGACATTGTCGCCCGCGTCGCCGGTCAGGACGTCATCGAAGGCTGAGCCGAGAATGTTCTCGAATCCCGAGACCACGTCGCCTTCCGCATCACCGCCCGAGGCCGTACCGTCGGCCAGGCTGACCGTGACGCCCCCGGATGTCGCGTAGTAGTAGCTCAGGGTGTCGCGACCGGCGCCGCCGTCCAGGACATCGGCCCCGTCGCCGCCCTCGATGTAGTTGTCCCTGGCGTCGCCCGTCAGGGTGTCGGCGAATTCCGAACCCATCACGTTTTCGAACCCGGAGATGGTGTCGCCCTGGGCTTCGCCGCCCGAGGCGGTGTTGTTCAGCAGGCTGACGGTCACGCCGGCCCAGGAGGTGCTGTAGTCGACCGTGTCGAAGCCGCCCGCCCCGCCGTTGAGCAGGTCGGCGCCGCCGCCGCCGGCGAGCCAGTCGTCGCCGTAGGAGCCATAGAGGGCGTTGTCACCGTCGTCGCCGGTGAGCCTGTCGTTTCCGTCGCCGCCCGCGATACCTTCGATACTGATCAGGGTGTCTTCGCGGCTGTTGAATCCGGTGAAGAGATCGATCTCCAGATCCTCGTCGAGTTCGTCATAGGACGCGATGTCGAACCCGTCGCCGCCGTCGAGGATGTTCTGGCCGATGCGATCCTCCAGAAAATCGTCGCCGTCGCCGCCGAACAGGGAGTCATTGCCCTGTCCGCCGAACAGCTGGTCATCGCCGGCGTCGCCGCGCAGGACGTCGTCGCCGTCATCGCCGATCAGATCATCGTTTCCGTCGCCGCCGCGCAGAAGGTTATCCGGATCGCCGCCCAGCAGTATGTCGTCGTGGCTGGAGCCGGTCAGGTTCTCGATGCCGGAGAAGGTGTCCCCCTCCGCGCCCGACTGGGCGTTGTTGAACAACAGGTCCACATAGACGCCTTCAGAGGAGTCATAGTAGTTGACCGTATCGTTCCCGGCGCCGCCGATGAAGGTGTCAGCGCCGGCGCCGCCGAGCAGCATGTCGTCGCCATCGCCCCCGTCGAGGGTGTCGTCACCGTCACCCCCGTACAGAATGTCGGCGCCGTCGCCGCCCTCCAGGGTATCGTCGCCCTCTCCGCCTCGAATGACGTCATCCCCGGCGCCGCCCTCGATCAGGTCGGCTCCGCCAAGACCCTCAAACGCATTGGCGCCGTCGTCGCCGATGATGTGGTCGTTACCCGAAGTGCCGACAGCGTCCCGGAAGCTGAGCATGGTTTCGGTATGGCCGTCCCCGTCTGTCGCCGTCCCTGCGGCAAGGTCGATGATCAGCCCGGATTCACCGGATCCGCTCCAGTCGATGGTGTCGGCGCCGCGTCCACCCAGATAGGCGTCCCCATCGACGACAGAGCCCACATTGATCCGGTCGTTCCCGTCCCCGCCGTCGAAGGTGCGCAAGGAGCCGGTCGAGGTGGCGTTGATGGTGTCGCTGCCCGCGCCGCCGCCGATGTAGGTAGCCGCTCCTTCGTAGGTGATGATGTCGTTTCCGATCGTGCCGGTGACGATGGAGCCGCCTGCGCCGGTCGTGTTTCGGGTGTCCAGAATTTCCATCACGACCTGTCCGGAGGCGTCGATGAAGGTGACGACCAGCCGGCCATCTGGCGTGAGCGCGAGATCAGGCGGCGAACTGGCGTCGGCCGTATGGAAGATGCCCCGCGCGCCCGCCGGATCCCCGGTGACGTCGAAGCGCTGAACCTGGATCGTGCCGGTGGAGCTGTCTGTCACGACTACGGCGTAGCCATTGTCGCCCAGGTCCTGGACGACAGGCCGGTCACCCTCTCCGACGGTCAGCCCCGGGATCCTGCCCTGTGCGCCGACCGTATTCCCGTTGTTGCTGAACAGCTGCACCTGAATCTCGCCGTCGGCCGACCAGGTCATCACGAACCGGTCTCCGAGGCGGGTCAGGCTGGGCGCCACATCCGCAATCCCCGTCGCGCCGTTCACTGCATCGTGGGCATTGGAAACATCGCCTTCTGCGTTCACGATATAGAGCCGGATCTGGCTGTCGCCGTCGATGTCGGCCTGAACCGCGACCGCATAACTGCCGTTGGCCAGAGCGACAATCGCGGGCTCGCCCTGGATGCCGGCGCCCGTCGCGAGGTCGAACAGGTTGGGATCATTATGCCCGGCAGAAGCCGGGCTGGAGGCGTCGAAGACAAAGCCGCGAAGGATGCTCTCCCCCGTCTCCGTCGTTTGGCGCCAGATCGCCAGTCCGGAGGTCTCCGAAGCGACCGCGACCTGCGGATCGAAGCCGGAAGGGTTCGCCCCCGATAGCGTTGTGTCAAAGAACAGATTGCCCAAGGGGGACGGCGTGCCGGACGCGTCGAACCGGACGATCAGGATATCTTCAAACCCGGCCTGGTTCCGCTCAAACACAGCGAAGAAGCCGCCGTCCGCCGTCGCCTGGATGTCGCTGTTGCCGACCAGGTTGCCCGCGATGCCCGCGCTGACGACGAACTCGCCGTTCACCGGATTGCCGAGCGGGTCCAGGATCTGGCCGACGATGTTGCTGACGTCGCCCCCCCCCGGCGCCTCGGTCGTCGCGGTCCAGGCGATCAGGATGTTGCCGTTGCTGAGAACGGTGACGCGCGCGTCGGCGCGGGTTCCGTCGGTCGTGGTGTTGACGGTGACGGCGTCGAGCCAGGTGGTGGGCGTAGTGGGCATCGGACAGTCCTTGCACGCCGAGGCTCCTCCGCCGCGGCGTCTCTGAACCGCCAGTTGAACAGCCGGGCGTTGGCGTCACCGTTTGAATCAGCGTTGGAATCGCGAGGTCCGCCGAGATTTCCGGTCGCGCGCCGGAGCGCGGATCGGCCCTTCAGTGGTCGGCGATGAAGCGGCGCACAGCCGAAATGAAGGCCGTGGCGGCGGGCTCCCGGCCGATCAGCAGGTGATTGTTGCTGTCCAGGCCGATGAACTCGGCCGAGGGAATGCTGGTCGCCAGGTCTCGTCCGGTCGACAGGGGAATCCGGCGGTCGCCACGACTGTGAATCACCAGCGTCGGGGCCTTCACCTGATCCAGCCGATGTCGGACGTCCAGCGTCGAGAAGGCCTCAAGGAAGCGAACGGCGTTGCGCGCGGACGTGGTCCGGCGCTGGAACTCGTCGAACCAGTCCAGCTCGTCCGGGGTGGCGTCCGGCATGAAGGTGCCGGAAAACAGGCGGCGGTAGGCCGGATCGGCCCGGCCCCAGCCCGCCTCGGTCAGCACCATGACGGCCTCGCGCTCGCGCACCTCCGCAGGGGTCGCCAAATGGCGCCATCCGGCGGGATAGCCGCCGAACAGGATCAGGTGGGAAACACGCTCCGGATGGCGGACGGCGTATTCGATCGACACCGACGCCCCCTGGCTGATGCCGAGCAGCGGGAAGCGGTCCAGACCGGCGGCGTCGACGGCCGTCTCCAGATCGGACACGAAGGTCTCGAAGGTGATCTCCGGGACTTCCCAGTCCGACAGGCCGCAGCCCCGACCGTCATAGCGCACCAGCCGGTGAGACATCGCCAGCTCACGGTAGAGGGGGCTCCAGATCGGCGCTTCCCAGTCGAGCTCCAGGTGGGTCAGCCAGTTGGCGGCCTTGACCAGCGGCGGAGCGTCTTCCGCGCCGACCGAGGCCCAGGCCAGGTTCACGCCATCCCGGGCGCGGACGAACCGCACGGTCTGGCGCGGGCGGGGCGGCGGCGCCGGGGTGGACAAGGGCGGGGGGGCGTCGTTCGTGGTCGTCCAGTCCGGCGCGGGCAGGCCCGCGTCCCGGAAGGCGGCGTCGAGGTCGTCGGCGCGCCGGCCGGCCTCGACGCCGCCCCTGATGCGTCGCGTCAGGCGGACCACGGCGCGCGCGGCTTCCGGGTCAAAGGGGGCGTCTTCGAGCCAGCGGCCGGCCCAGACCAACTGCTCTTCAGCCGGGACCTCCGGGACGAAGGCGAGGCGGCGCGCCAGAGTGGCCCGCGCCTGCCGGATGCTGTCCCTCTCGGCTTCCAGCCACAGGGTGAAAGCGCCCTGATTGGGCAGGTCGCTGTCCTCCAGAAGCACGCCGGTGGCGCTCCTCCACGCCTCGGCCAGCGCGTCGGCGGGGGCGGCGGCGTCGTCCGCGCAGGCGCGGACCCGATGCAGGTCGACGTCAATGTCCGGCGTCAGGACCTCGACGCGTTCCCGGTCCGCCGTGAGCCGTTCGGCGCCGTCGCGGTTCAGCAGGGGGCGAAGCTTGGTCAGTGACCAGCGCAGGGCGCCGCGCGGATCGTCGGGAATGTCCCAGAACAGCTCGCACAGCCGGTCGCGTCGCTGCGGACTGCCTGTGAGGAGCAGATAGCCGAGCAGGGCCCGCGTCTTGCGGGACGCGGGCAGGGGGAGGGGCTGGGCCCGGTCGCGCGACCGCACCTCGAGACGCCCCAGCAGATTGACCGACAGACCCGGGGAGGGCGCGGAAGGAGAGGTGGCCATTACGCGCCTCCGTCTGATTCCGGGGATACGAGCTTGACCTTACCACGCGCGGATCGACGAAGAGAATGATTTGCAATGTGCGCGCGACTTCGCCGCACGACCGCGCCCCGCCTTCCGGAGTTGACGACCGTGTATCAGGCCCAGGGGTCGTGGGGGACGCCCGAATGCAGGAGGTGGAGGTCCAGAAGGACAGGGCCGTGCCGCCCCATGACGACCAGTCCGGAGTCGTCCGCCGCGCGGAAGAGGCCTCCACCCGGCTCCTCGGCACCCGGCAAGACCAGCGGCCCGTCGTCGAAGACCTTGCCGGAGAGTCCAGGCAGGACATGCGGGGCATCAGGCAGGAGGAAGTTGTCGTCGGCGGGCAGGACCTGGGGCTGGTCGGTCTTGGAACCGGTCGAGGGCTCGGAGGGACGAACCTGCGGTTCGTCGCCGGCCCCGAAGCCGTCCACGAAGGCGCCCCAGCCGTTCGGACCGTACTGGATGCGCAGATCGATCATCTCGCCGTCACCGAACTTGATGAGTTCGACGTTGGTCAGATAATCGCGGCCGTCGGCGCTTTTCAGAATGAAGCCGTCATTGGTGATGAGCAGCCGCGCGAGTGCCCGCTCACCGCTGACGATCACAGTGTCCAGGCCGGCGCCGCCGTCGATGACGTCGTGGCCGAGGCCGGGTGTAAGAATGTCGTCGCCGCCGCCGCCGGAGATGATGTCGTTCCCGGCGCCAGAGGTAATGACGTCAGCCGCCCCGCCGCCGTTCAACACGTCCGAGCCTGAGGTGCCGAGGAGCTCCATGGGCAGGCTCTGGCCGCTGATGTCAAACAGGCCGTCGTCGAAGCGGAACCGCTCAATGCTGGTCAGGACATCCATCCCGTCCGCGCCGAACACCTGGACCGAACCATCGGCGAGGGTGTTGATGATGTAGCTGTTTCGCACGCCCGAGAAGACCGCTGTGTCCGTGCCCGCACCGCCGCTCAACTTGTCGTCACCGCCCCGCCCAATGAGGATGTCGTCGCCGTCGAATCCCTCGAGCCAGTTCTGTCCGGCGCTTCCGGTCAAGATGTCCGCCCCCAGTGTGCCGATGTGCACCAGACGGCCGCCGGCGACCTGAACGAATTCCACATTCGTCAAGTACGAGAGGCCGCCGCCCTGCACGAAGATGCGACCATCGCTGACGCCGAAGGCGTTCTCGGCGAGATTGGCGGCGTTGACGAAGGTGTCGATGCCGGCGCCGCCGTCGACGATGTCGCCGCCGCGGTTGCCATAGATCACGTCATCACCCGCACCGGCATACACCTCGTCCCGGGCCGATGTGCCGTTGATGATGTCGCTTCCGGCTGTGCCTATCAGCACCGAGTAGGTGAAGAACTCCTCGGCGAAATGCAGGCGCTCGACATTGACGAGGGTGTCGGTGCCCTCCGGGCCAGTCACAATGATAGTGTCGCCGGAGAAGGTAAGGGTATTCAGTGAGCGGCTGGTTCTGAATATCGCGGTGTCCATTCCGGCCCCGCCATCGATCCGGTCGTTTCCGCCACTCCCGATCAGCACATCATCGCCGCCCATGCCGACGAGGTTTTCGTCCAGATCGGTCCCGGTGACGGTGTCGCCGTCCTCTGAGCCGCGAACCCAATCGCCATAGGGCTCGCCGAAGTTGTCGAACGGGCCGTCGGCGAACAGAAACACTTCGACCCCGGTGAGCGTGTCTACGCCGTCCGGACCGGTGACCGTGGTTACGCCTGCGGAGACACTGAACGTATAGCCCGAGCGGGGGCCCCCGAAGACAGCGACATCAGTCCCATTCCCACCGTTCAAGGTGTCATTTCCGGCGCCGCCGGTCAGGGTGTCGTCGCCCTCGTCACCGTTCAGCACATCCGCGCCGACGCCGGCGGAGATCGTATCGTCGGCATCTCCACCGGAAAGGGCATCGTCGCCCTCGCCGCCTTCGATGGCATCCTTTCCCCTGCCGCCTGAAACGGTGTCATTGCCGTCATCGCCGCTCAGCTTGTCGTCGCCTGCGCCGCCGTACAGCCTGTCGTCGCCTGTACCGCCGTGGAGTTCATCGACGGCAGCCGTCGCGCCCCAGTTCGGGTCTTCATACTCGCCCCAAAGCGAGTCATCGCCTTCGCCGCCGTAAATCACATCGGCGCCGCTGCCGCCCATCAGGCGGTTCGCGCCGCTGTTGCCATGAATGTCATTGGCTTCGGTGTTTCCGTAGCCGGTGATGGAGGCGCTGCCTGTGAGGACCAGGGTTTCGACATTGGCTGCAAGGCCGATGCTCACGGAGCTTCGGTAGGTGTCGTGCCCTTCGAACGGATTCTCCTCGACCCAGTCGGGTTCGGAATCTTCGTGGTCGAAGATGTAGGTGTCGTCACCGAGACCGCCATAGAGGCGATCGATGCCTTCACCGCCGTCGAGGGTGTCGTTTCCATCGCCGCCGTAGAGCATATCCCGCCCGCGCGACCCGTAGAGCCGGTCATTCCCCGCGTCGCCGTAAAGCGTATCGTCCCGGTCGGCCGCACCGGCCGCGGCGCCCCGGATAACGTCATCGCCGCCGCCGCCGTGAATGATGTCGGCGCCTTCGCCCCCGGTAAGCGTCTCATCGCCCGCCGCGCCGTCGTACTGGATACCCAGAAGGCTGACGTCGTAGCCGCTGCCCCATTCGTTGATCCAGACGGTCTCGATGTTGATCAGGGTATCGATCGCGCCGTCGCCGGTGCGGACGAACACCCTGCCGGATATGTCCTTCCAGATCTCAACGGCCTCTTCGGCGTCGCCGCTGCCCGCGGGGCCCCAGGTCTTGTAGTAGACAACGTCCCAGTCGGCGCCGCCGTCGATGCGGTCGGCGCCCGCTCCACCCCAGAAGAGATTGCGCGTGTCGTCGCCTGTCAGGACGTCGTTGAACGAGGAGCCGATAATGTTCTCGAACCCGGTGAGAGTGTCGTCGCCCTCACCGCCGGTGGCTTGGACCGTTCCCTGGGCCGCCAGCGAAACCGTGACGGCGCTTGTGGCGCGCGAATAATCGACCGTGTCCCGGCCCTCGCCGCCGATGAGGATGTCGTTGCCCGCGCCGCCGGCCAGGGTGTCATCCCAGGCGCCGCCATCCAGGTAGTTATCGCCGCCATCGCCTCGCAGGACGTCCGCGCCGGCGGCGCCGATCAGCGCTTCGATACCCGTGATTGTATCCATGCCCTGTCCGGTGTTCTGGGGGCCGGTAAGGGTGAGGTCTACGGTGAGGGCATAACCGATAAAGGTGTAGGTCAGGACGTCAAAGCCCTCGCCGCCGTCAATGACGTCATCGCCTAGGCCGGCGTCGATGAAGTCATCTCCGGAATCGCCACGCAGAACGTCATTGCCGCCGTCTCCGATCAGCACGTCGTCGCCGCCGCCGGCATTGACGATATCGATGCCGGAATGACCGATGATCTCCTCGGCGCCGGAGCCGCCATAGACCGTGCCGCCCGCCTGTCCGAGGTAGAGACGTTCAATGGAGAGCAGGCGTAGTCCGACGTTCCCGGCGTCGTTCAGGCGGATGTTCACCGGCGCGGTGGCTGCGCGCAGGTCCACGATATCGAAGCCCAGGCCTCCATCGAGGCTGACCGTGGTCAGGGGGGCCGCATCGACGATGAACAGGTCACTGCCGGCATCGCCGTAAAGCGTGTCGCCCGAGCCAAAATAGATGTCGTCGTCGCCGTCACCGCCACGGAGGGTGTCATTGCCCAGGCCGCCGATCAGGACATCGTTTCCGGCGTCACCCCAGAGGCGGTCGTTTCCGGCGTCACCCCATAGGACGTCGTTGCCGGTCCCGCCGTACAAGTCATCGGAACCTTCCCCGCCCTGAATCTGATCGTTGCCGCCGTTGCCACGGATCTGGTCGTCTTGGGTCGTGCCCCAGATGTCCTCAGA
Source organism: Brevundimonas sediminis (assembly GCF_048799765.1). Taxonomy (NCBI): domain Bacteria; kingdom Pseudomonadati; phylum Pseudomonadota; class Alphaproteobacteria; order Caulobacterales; family Caulobacteraceae; genus Brevundimonas; species Brevundimonas sediminis. The sequence goes on along the minus strand of NZ_JBLYQK010000021.1, from coordinate 36,943 downwards.
CTCATCGGATCCATTGTACGACGGCATGCGAGAAACTCCCCCAACTGCAAGCAGTTAGAGGAGTTTTGCTGTTTCGTACAACCGCGAAATGCGACGACGCACCAAATCGGCGCGCCGCCGGCGTCCTATTCGCTTACCGCCCGAATTTCTGGAACTTGATCCGGTGCGGGATCAGGGCGTCGGTGCCGAGGCGACGCTTCTTGTCTTCCTCATAGGCCTCGAAGTTGCCTTCGAACCATTCGACGTGGCTGTCGCCCTCGAAGGCCAGGATGTGGGTGGCCAGGCGGTCCAGGAACCAGCGGTCGTGGGAGATGACCACGGCGCAGCCCGCGAACTCCTCCAGGGCCTCCTCGAGGTTCTGCAGGGTCTCGATGTCCAGGTCGTTGGTCGGTTCGTCGAGCAGGATCAGGTTGCCGCCGGCCGCCAGGGTCTTGGCCAGGTGGACGCGGTTGCGCTCACCGCCGGACAGCTGACCGACCTTCTTCTGCTGGTCGCCGCCCTTGAAGTTGAACGAGCCGACGTAGGCGCGGCTGTTAATCTCGCGCTTGCCCACCATCATGATGTCGGTGCCGCCCGAGATTTCCTCCCAGATGGTCTTGTTCGGGTCCAGGGCGTCACGCGACTGGTCGACATAGGCCAGCTTGACGGTCTCGCCGACCTTGATCGAACCGGCTTCCGGTTCTTCCTGGCCGGTGATCAGCTTGAACATGGTCGATTTGCCGGCGCCGTTCGGGCCGATGACGCCGACGATGCCGTTGGGCGGCAGCTTGAAGGTCAGGTTGTCGAACAGCAGCTTGTCGCCGTACGACTTCTTCAGGCCTTCCACTTCCAGCACCACGTTGCCGAGGCGCGGGCCCGGCGGGATCTGGATGACGGCGAAGGACTGGGCCTGCCGGCTGTTTTCCTGCTCGGCGACCATCTTCTCATAGGCGGCCAGACGGGCCTTGGACTTGGCCTGACGGGCCTTGGCGCCCGAGCGGACCCATTCCAGTTCGCGGGTGAGGGCGCGCTGGCGGGCTTCCGATTCCGACTGCTCCTGCACGACGCGCTTCTGCTTGGCTTCCAGCCACGAGGAGTAGTTGCCCTCGTGCGGGTGGCCGCGACCGCGGTCCAGCTCCAGCGTCCACTTGGTGACCTGATCCAGGAAGTAGCGATCGTGGGTGACCAGGATCACGCAACCCGGGAAGGTCTCGAGGTGGTGCTGCAGCCAGGCGACGGATTCGGCATCCAGGTGGTTGGTCGGTTCGTCCATCAGCAGCATGTCGGGCTTCGACAGCAGCAGGCGGGCCAGCGCGACGCGGCGCTTTTCACCCCCCGACAGGTTTTCGACCGACCAGTCGTCCGGCGGGCAGCGCAGGGCGTCCATGGCCATTTCGATGCGGCTGTCGATGTCCCAGACGTCGCCGGCGTCGATCTTCTCCTGGAGGGCGGTCATCTCCTCCATCAGTTCATCGGTGTAGTTCTCACCCAGTTCGGCGGCGACGGCGTTGAAGCGGTTGACCCACTGCTTCTCCTCGCACCAGGCCTCGACGTTCTCGCGAACGTTCAGGGCCGGATCGAGCTGGGGCTCCTGCTCCAGGTAGCCGCGCTTGACGCCGTCGGCGGCCTTGGCTTCACCGCTGAACTCCTTGTCCAGCCCGGCCATGATCTTCAGCAGGGTGGACTTGCCCGAGCCGTTGACGCCGACCACGCCGATCTTGGCGTCGTTGTAGAAGCTCAGCCAGATGTTCTCGAAGATCTTCTTGCCGCCGGGGAAGGCCTTGGTGAGGCCCTGCATCTGGAAAATATATTGCTGCGCCATGAGGTGCGGTGCGCCCTGTCGTTCGATCGAATGGGGAGGTTGGCGCGGGATGTAGCGACCGCGCGGCTTCAGGGCAAATCACTAGGCGCAAGGCGGGGCGGTTTGATGGCGGTTGCATCCATTCCGCCGGGTGACGGCCTCCTTGACCATACGCCCCCGCTTTCGGGGGCGGCCGGGAGCTGTTCATGTCCTCACATCGCCTGCCGACGGCCCTTGCGGCTGCGATCCTGCTCACCCTGCCGTCCGGTGCGGTCGCGCAGGATCGGGCCGCTTTTCCCGCCGCCCTGGACGCCTTCGCGCGCCGGGCGCTGGACCGGACGGAGGCAGTTCCGGGCATGGCCGTCGCCGTGGTGGACGGCCAGGGCGCCGTCCATACGGCGGGGTATGGCGTCGCGGACGTGGAGACCGGCGCGCCGGTGGACGCCGACACCCGCTTCTACATCGCCTCGGCCACCAAGTCGGTGACGGCCCTGGCCATCGCGGCGCTGGCGGCGCGGGGCGAGGTCGATCTGGAGGCGCCCCTGTCCCGCTGGGCGCCGGCCTCGGGCGTGGCCCCCGATATCGCCGCCCGGGTCACCCTGACCGATCTCCTCAGCCACCGGTCCGGCGTGGACAACGCCCCGATCAGCTTCCGCGCCGCCTTCTCGGGCGAGTGGACGCCGGAAATCATGTGGCGGCTGACCGACCGGACGGCGCCGCTGGAGGATGGGGCCCCGGGCGACTTCGCCTACTCCAACGCCGGCTACAATCTGGCGACGGTCCTGCTGGAACACGAGCGGGGGCAGGACTGGCGGGCGCTGGTGCAGGCCGAGGTGCTGGGCCCGCTCGGCATGGACCGGACCACGGCCTTCATCGACGAAGCCCGCGCGGACGGCGGGCGTGTCGCCGCCGGACATCTGGGACTGGAGCCGGGCGGCGCGACGCGTTCGCCGCTGCAGAAGACCGACGCGACCATGCAGTCCGCGGGCGGCCTGATCTCCACGGCGGGCGACATGGCCCTGTGGCTGGAGGCCCAGATCAATGATGGACAGGTGGGCGGACGTCAGGTCCTGCCGCGCGGTCTGGTGGCCTCCACCCATCTGTCCCGGGTCGCCCAGGACGCGACCTTCGGCGACTACAGCCGCACCGGCTACGGGCTCGGCTGGCAGGTGGGGCGCTATCGGGACGATGTCCTGATCCACCATTTCGGCAACTTCTCCGGCTCGCGCGCCCATGTCTCCTTCATGCCGGAGCGGCGGCTGGGCGTGGCGGTGATGGTCAATGAGGACGCCGTCGCGGGCGAGCTGGCCGATCTGGTCGCCAACTACGCCTACGACTGGTTCGCGGGGCTGCCGGACATCGAGGCGGTCTATGACGCGAAGCTGGACGAGCTGGTCGTGCGCCGCGACCGGCGCAGGGCGGGGCTGGCGGCGGGCCGGGCGGCGCGGGCGCAGCGGCCCCGAACGCTGAGCCGGCCGAACGCCGCCTATGTCGGCGACTATGTGAGCCCGGCCTACGGCGTGATGTCGGTGCGCGAGGACGGGGAGGGGCTGCGGCTGTCCATCGGGGTGCAGGGCGCGCCGGCCGAGAATTTCACCGACCCGGAAAGCATAAGGGTCGAGCTGACCCCGCTCTCCGGGCAGGTGGCGACCTTCAGCATGGACGCCGAAGGCCGCCCCGTGTCGCTGGTCTACGACGGCGAAAGCTTCTTCCGGCGTCCCTGAGCCTGATCAGGCGTTGGCGCCGCCGTCCACAAGGATGCCGGAGCCGGTCACATAGGCTGCTCCGGGGCCGGCGAGGAAGGCGACGGCGGCGGCGACCTCGTCCGGACGACCGTAGCGGGGGATCGCCAGGCCGGGCACGACGCTGTCCGCCAGCGGGCCGTCGGCGGGGTTCATGTCCGTGTCGGTCGGGCCGGGGCGGACCAGATTGACGGTGATGTGACGCTCGCCCAGCTCGCGGGCGAGGCCGCGCGTGAAGGATTCCAGCGCTGACTTTGTGGTCGAATAGACGGTCAGGCCCGCGAAGGAGACCTGTTGGCCGACGTTGCTGCCGATCGTGATGATCCGGCCGCCGTCGGGAATGTGCGTCAGCGCGGCCTGGGTAGTCAGCAGGACGCCGCGCACATTGACGTTCAGCAAGGCGTCGATGTCTTCGAGCGGCTGATCGGCGAAGGCGCCCATACGGGCGATGCCGGCGTTGTTGACCAGGATGTCGATGCCGCCGAGGCCGGATACCGCGCCGTCGACGGCGTCGTGGGCGCCTGCGGCCGATCCGGCGTCCGCCTGGACCGCCACGGCCTTGCGGCCCAGGGCGCGGATTTCGGCGGCGACCGCCTCGGCCTTTTCGGCGGATTTCTCATAGGTGATGGCCACGTCGGCGCCGTCGGCGGCCAACTGTTTCGCGATGGCGGCGCCGATGCCGCGGCTGCCGCCGGTGACGAGGGCGCGTTTGCCGGAGAGAGGAAGAGAGGCGGTCATGATCTGTTTTCCATTCTGTAACGAGTGCTACAGAACGCCAGATGGAAAGCTTGCCTCCGACCGTCAAGGGATTATGTATCGATTGTTCTGAAATGAGGTCCGGAAGCCGCCATGGCGGGACGTCCCCGCAGTTTTGATCGCGACGAAGCCCTGGACAGCGCCCTTCGGGTGTTCTGGTCGAAGGGCTATGCCGACGCGTCGATGACGGACCTGACCGGCGCGATGGGCATCAATGCGCCCAGCCTCTACGCTGCCTTCGGCAGCAAGGAGGACCTCTTCCGCGAGGCGGTGCGGCTTTACACCGAAACCGAGGGCGCGAGCCTGTGGGCCTCGATGCGCGAGGCGCCGACGGCGCGCGAAGCCATCGAGGGGCTGCTGCTGGCCACTGCGAACGTCAGCGGCCAGTGCGGACGACCGCAGGGCTGTCTGATCGCCCTGTCCGGCGCCAATCCCGACGCCCTGCCGGAAAAGGCCTGCAGTGAGCTGAAACAGGTGCGCGTCGATTCGATTGCGTCACTGCGCGAACGTCTGGAGATAGCGCAGGCGGCGGGCGAACTGGCCCCGACCGCCGACCCGGCGGCCATCGCCGCCTTCTACCTGACGGTCCAGCAGGGCATGACTTTCCGGGCCCGCGAGGGCGCAGGGCCGGAGGAACTCACCGCCACCGCCCGCGCGGCCATGCTGGCCTGGGACGGGCTGGCGGGCACGAGTTAGTCGCCGGCCGCATCATCGGGCGCAGCCGACTCCGTCCCTTGGTTGCGAATGGCTTTTCGCAGGGCAAACCAGGCACCGAACAAGGCGGTCAGCGCCACGAGAATGGCCGTCACAGCCTTTATCCAACCGGGCGCCGCCTCAAGGGTCGCGCGTATGCGGCTAAGAATGCCGACGCCAACTGTCACCTTGTAGGGCTCCGCTCTCTGTTCCAGCGCGAGATAGGTGCCGTCAGTGCGTCTAAACTGGACGTTGGTGACAACCAGAAAGGTGAGGTTACCTTTTCGCTTCGGCGTAAGCGTCCAGTCCCACCCCGTTTGTCCGTAGCGAGGCACTTCCTTGGTGACTGGTTCTCGCGGTGAGATATCGAAATCCGTCCCCTCAAGGCGAGCTGAGGTGAAGCGTCCTACAATGGGGTGGTAGGTCACGATGACCTCCGGCTCGGGCTCCGGTTCCGGTAGATCGAACAGGTCACCATCCGTTTCCCGGACGTGGTCGTGGCCGTTCGCCGGCCCCGAGGCTTTGGCCGCCACCTCTGCCGCATCGCGTGCGGCCGTACCGGCCTGCTCTGCGGTCTCCTCGTCGACAGGTCGAATTGAAGCCGGAGGCTTTCGATCCAGAACAAGTCTGACGGAACTGGGCTCGTTCAGTGTCATGAAATGAGGATAGCTGAGGGTCGCCAGACCTTCGGCAGCCTGGGCCGAGGCGTGCGCAGCCAGCCAGCAGTCTCGCGGCGTGACCTCCTGTTCGACCAGGTCGCAATAAGTCAGATCGTTGGCGGACACCGCAATGGCTGCGGTTGGCGGTGGCGCCTGCTCCTCCTGCGCGGGGCTGCAGGCGACCAGAAGGCATAGGCTCGCGAAAATTCCATGGCGCATCGCGTTGTCTCCGATAACGTCGATATTCCACCATTTCGTGCTTGTATAGAGTTTCTTCGGTTGCGCTTCCTCAGGCGTAGTTGAAGCTGATCGAGATGCGCTCGGTCTTCGCCGCGTTGACCGGCACCTCGTGTCGCAGCCAGCTTTCCCACATCAGGATCGTGCCTGCCTTCGGAGCCAGATAGACGAAGGGCTGTTCGGCCTCGGGGGCGTCGGGGCTGACGCCGGGGCGGGCCATCATCATCGCCAGCCGCGGATCCTCCAGCTTCAGTGCCGAGGCGCCGTCCGGCACCTCCACATAGATGGTCCCCGACAGGAAGGCATGGGGGTGGATGTGGCTGGTGTGGCCGCCGCCGGGCTTGAGGATATTGACCCAGATATTGTCCAGTCTCGGTTTGCGGGCCAGATCAAAATTCAGAGCTTTCGCATAAGCTTGCGCGTGCTTGTCGAGGTGACGCTTCAGCTCGGCGAACTCCGGCAGTCGCACCGGCAGGTCGGTCAGCGAGCCGTAGGAGGTGTAGCCGCGATAGCCGTGCGCCTTGCACCACTGGCGCCCCGCGATGTCCTCGGCCGCCAGCATCCGGCAGGCGTCGACCAACTCCGCATTGAACGCCTCGAACCCCGCCGAACCGGCGAGGGAGGCTTCATAGACCTGGGTGACGAAGAGGGGGCGCAGGGACATTCGGGTGGCATAGCTTGTCGGGGGCGGCGGGAGAAGGGCGGCGCGGGCGGGTGATTGGTGATTGGTGATTGGTGACTGGACTGGCCGGAGCGGGCGCCGGCGTCCCTCCGGACGCTCCGCTGCAACCACCAATCACCAACCACCAGTCACCCTCGCATCACCACCCCAGCCCCGCTTCCCCCCGCAGGATCGCCTCGGCCTCCGCCGTATGCTTCGCCCCGCCGCGCGCGTGCAGCACCAGCGGCGGCAGCAGCCTCAGCGGGGCCTTGCCGGTCTTGATGGCCTGCACCAGCACGCGCTTGGCGGGTTCATCGGCGAAGGCGTGGATCGGGCGGATGGAGAAGGAGCCCGCCGTCTGACCCAGTCCGGCCAGCAGGTCGGCCAGCCGGTCGGCGCGGTGGATGACCACGATCCGACCGCCCTCGCGCACGGACTTCAGCAGGAAGCGCGTCCACGCCTCCAGCCCGTCGTCGGCCATCCAGGCGCCGGTCTTGCCGGGCGCGGGCGCGCGCAGGGCGCCGGGGTCGTCGAAGAAGGGCGGGTTGGAGACGGCGCGGTCGAAGACCGGCAGGTCCAGCGCCCGGAAGCCCCGGGCCACGTCACCCTCCAGAATCGTGGCATCGGGGCTGTTCAGGGTCGCGTTCCGGCGGGCGAGGGCGGCCATGGCCGGATCACGCTCCAGCCCGGTCAGGCTGACGCCCGGACGGCGCGCGGCGATCTGCATCAGCACCGCGCCCGCGCCGCATCCCGCCTCGATCACCCGCTCGCCGGGCGCGGCGTCGCAGGCCGCGGCCAGCAGGGCGGCGTCCATGCCGGCGCGGTAGCCCTTCGCGGGCTGCAGGAACCGAACGCGACCGCCCAGCAGGCGGTTCTCGACGATTTCCGATGCGGATTCAGTGGTGGATGCGACGGTCACGCGGCTTGACCCCTCTTGGCCCGATCACCATTGTGCGCCGCATCGTCGCCGGGCAAGGCGGCGGCTGGATTTTCCGGTGCGATCCTCCTCCCGCGCCGACCCTGAAGAGTATTCCGTTGGACGCTGTCACCGTCGCCGAAACCCGTCGCAAGGGGGAAGTGGAGCCGTTGATCCGGCTGTCGCGCGACGACATGGCGGTGGTCGACGCCCTGATCGTCGAGCGCATGCAGTCCGACGTGCCGGTGATTCCGCTGCTGGCCGATCATATCGTGGCGGCGGGCGGCAAGCGCCTGCGTCCACTGCTGACCGTCGCCGCCGCGCGCGCGGCGGGCGCGCCGAACGGCATGGAGGCGCCGGTCCGGCTGGCCGCCTCGGTCGAGTTCATCCACACCGCCACCCTGCTGCACGACGACATCGTCGACGCCTCGGATCTGCGCCGGGGCAAGGTGGCCGCCCATCTGATCTGGGGCGCTCCGTCCAGCGTGCTGGTCGGCGACTTCCTGTTCGCCCGCGCCTTCGAACTGATGGTCGAGACCGGTCAGATGCGTGCGCTGGGCATTCTGGCCAGGGCTTCGGCGGTGATCTCAGAGGGTGAGGTGCTGCAACTGACCCGCGCCCACGATCTGGGGCTGGATCAGGACACCTATCTGCAGATCATTTCGGCCAAGACCGCCGAACTGTTCGCCGCCGCCGCCGAGTCCGGCGCGGTGGGAGCCGGCGCGCCCGAGGTTCAGGTGCAGGCGCTGCGCGATTACGGCCTCTATCTGGGCCTGGCGTTCCAACTGGCCGATGACGCCTTGGACTACGGCGGCCAGGCCGAGGCGCTGGGCAAGAACACCGGTGACGACTTCCGCGAGGGCAAGGTCACCCTGCCGCTGCTGCTGGCCGCCGCCCGCACCACAGGGCACGACGACGGCTTCTGGGAGCGCACCATCAACAAGGGCGATCGCCGCGAGGACGATTTCGCCCGGGCCCGGGAACTGGTCCTGGGGGCCGGCGCCGTCGCGGCCACCCTGGATGTCGCCTGGGACTATGCCGACAGGGCGCGCGAGGCGCTGGCGGCGCTGCCGGACAGCGAGTGGAAGAGCGCGCTGGCGCTTCTGGCCGATTTCGCCGTCAGCCGGGTGGCCTGAAACGCCATTTGATGCCGCCCCGGACACGGGGATTTGCCTATTTCCCCACCGTAAGGCTGTGCTAGAGGCCTGCAACCGGCCGGGGTGAGTCTTCGTTGAGGACTTGCACAGCCGTCGCCGTCGCCGTACGGCAAGGATTGAGACAACAGCCGCACCGGCGGCATCAGAAGGCAGAGACATCATGTCCGATACCCTGGAACGCGTCCGCAAGATCGTTATCGACCACCTGGACGCCGATCCGGACAAGGTCACCGAAAAGGCCAGCTTCATCGACGACCTGGGCGCTGACTCGCTCGACAACGTCGAACTGGTCATGGCCTTCGAGGAAGAGTTCGACATCGAGATCCCGGATGACGCCGCCGAGCACATCCAGACCGTCGGCGACGCCGTGAAGTTCATCGACGAGAAGCTGGCGGGTTAAGCCCCACCGGTTCTTTCGAACGGTACAGAGACCGCCGCGCAGCCGAAGGGCCGCGCGGCGGTTTTTCTATGGGCCGGTCGTCGGATCCGGCGACGGCGCCATCAGGGTCGAGAGCAGGTCCATCGCCTCGGCCAGGGCCGCCCGCCGCTCCAGCGGCAGTTCCGCCCAGCGGGTCAGGGCGTCGGCGCGCAGCAGGCCGGGAGAGGTCTTCAGGGCGTCTTCACCCGCCTCGGTCAGGCGGGCGTGGACGACGCGGCGGTCGGTGGTCGAGCGATAGCGCACGATCATCCCGCGGGCCTCCAGACGGTCCAGCACCGCCACGACCGTCGGCGGCGACATCGAGACATCGCGTGAGATCGCGCTGCTGCTGACCTCGCCCTGCGCGCGGATCGATTGAAGCACCAGCAACTGCGGCAGGGTCAGGCCCGTCAGCCGCGCGATTTCGCGCGAGCGGACGTCCACGGCTTGGGCGATCCGGCGCACGGAGCGAACCAAGGTGTCCGTCGGCGCGGCCTCCGCTTCGGAACGAAATTCAGTCATGGGGTTGAACTCTTTCGTGCACTAACCATTTGTGTGCGCTGCATCCACAATTCAAGGAGGCCCCATGTGCGGTCTGAGCGGCGAGATCAATTTCGACGGACGACCGGCCGATGCCGGCGCCGTGCAACGCATGACCGATGCGCTCTCGCCGCGGGGACCGGACGGCTCCGGGATCGTCATGCGCGGTCCGGTGGGGCTGGGGCATCGCCGTCTCAAGATCATTGACCTGTCCGAGAAGGCCCAGCAGCCCATGGTCGACGCCGACCTGGGCGTCACCCTCGCGTTCAACGGCTGCATCTACAACTACCCCGAACTGCGTGAGGAGCTGCAGGGGCTGGGCTTCCGCTTCTTCTCGCACGGCGACACCGAGGTGATCATCAAGGCCTGGAAGGCCTGGGGCGAGGCCTGCGTCGACCGGTTCAAGGGGATGTTCGCCTTCGTTCTGCACGAGCGCGACAGCGGACGCACCGTGATCGCGCGCGACCGCTTCGGCATCAAGCCCCTGTATCTGTCCGAACGCGGAAAGCGGCTGCGCTTCGCCTCGACCCTGCCGGCCCTGCTGGCCGGGGGCGATGTGGACACCGCCATCGATCCGGTCGGCCTGCACCACTACATGACCTTCCACGCCGTGGTGCCGCCGCCGCATACGATTCTGAAGGGCGTGAAGAAGTTCCCGCCCGCGACCCTGCGTGTGATCGAGGCGGACGGGACCTTCCGGGATCGCCTTTACTGGCAGCCCGACATGACCCGCCACGCGGAAGACGCGACCCTGTCGGCCGAGGACTGGCGCGACCGGGTCCTCGACAGCCTGCGTGCGGCTGTGAGGCGGCGCATGGTGGCCGATGTGCCGGTCGGCGTCCTGCTGTCCGGCGGCGTGGATTCCAGTCTGATTGTCGGCCTGCTCGCCGAGCTGGGCCAGAAGGACCTGATGACCTTCTCGGTCGGCTTCGAGGCGGCCAACGGGGAGCAGGGGGACGAGTTCGTCTATTCCGACCTGATCGCCAGACACTACGGCACGAAGCACCATCAGATCTTCGTGCCGCACCAACGGCTGATGGAGGCCCTGCCGGGCACCATCGGGGCCATGTCCGAGCCGATGGTCAGCTATGACAACGTCGGCTTCTACCTGCTGAGTCAGGAGGTCTCGAAGCACATCAAGGTGGTGCAGTCCGGGCAAGGCGCGGATGAGGTCTTCGCCGGCTACCACTGGTACCCCCCGATGCTGGACGCCGCCGACCCGGTGGAGACCTACGCCCAGGCCTTCTTCGACCGCAGCCACGCCAGGCTGAAAACCCAGCTGAACGGCCAGTACATGGCCGATACGGATGTCAGCCGCGCGTTGGTCGAGGCGCATTTCGCCCGGCCCGGGGCGGCTGGTCCGGTGGATCAGGCCCTGCGTCTGGACAGCCAGGTGATGCTGGTCGACGACCCCGTGAAGCGGGTCGACAACATGACCATGGCCTGGGGGCTGGAGGCGCGTGTGCCCTTCCTCGACCACGAGTTGGTGGAACTCGCCGGTCGCATCCCGCCGGAACACAAGCTGGCGCAGGGCGGCAAGGGGGTGCTGAAGGAGGCGGCCCGTCAGGTCATCCCGTCCGAGGTGATCGACCGCAAGAAGGGCTATTTCCCGGTGCCGGCCCTGAAATACATCCAGGGCCCCTATCTCGACATGGTGCGCGAGGCCCTGACCAATCCGGCGGCGCGGGACCGGGGCCTGTTCGATCCGGCCTATCTGGACACCCTGTTCGCCGACCCGACGGCGCACATCACTCCGCTGCGCGGTTCCGAGCTGTGGCAGGCGGCGGTCCTCGAGATGTGGATGCAGCAGCATGGCCTCTGAAATCCGCCCCGCGCGGGCCAAACCCCATCGGCTCAAGCGGATGCGTCAGCAGGGGCTGAAGCCGCTGGTGCTGACCGGTGACGGGCCCGCCGCCGACGCGGTCCTCGACTGCGGCTGGGGGCGGCTGCTGTTCGCCCAGACCTTCGGGACCGCCGAGCCCCTGATCGAGGCCCTGAGGGCGGAAGGGCCGGACCGGCGCGATATCGCCTTCTATGTGCGCAATCCGCACGTTCTGCTGGCCTCCGCCCCGCAGGAAGTCTTTCTCGATCCCTCGCATACCTACCGGCTGGATCTGGCGACCTATCGCGCCGGACGTCGCCAGCCGCGGGGCTTCACGGTGCGCCGCCTGACCTCCGAGCTCGATGCGCAGGCGGTCAACGACATCTATGCGAAGCGCCGCATGGTGCAGGTGCCGCCGGACTTCTTCTGGTCCCGCCGTGACGACCGGACCCTGACCTATTTCGTGGCCGAGGACACCACGACCGGCGCGGTGATCGGCACGGTCATGGGGGTGAACCATGTCCGCGCCTTCCAGGACCCGGAGGGTGGATCGTCCCTGTGGTGCCTGGCCGTCGACCCACAGGCGACGCAGCCGGGCGTGGGCGAGGCCCTGGTCCGTCGATTGGCCGAGCATTTCAAGACCCAGGGGCTGGCCTACATGGACCTGTCGGTCATGCACGACAACGAGCAGGCCATCGCCCTGTACGAGAAGCTGGGTTTCCGGCGGGTCCACTTCTTCGGCGTGAAGCGCAAGAATCCGATCAACGAAGCCCTGTTCGTCGGGCCGAGCGACGATCAGGACCTGAACCCCTATGCCCGGATCATCGTCGACGAGGCGCGGCGGCGCGGCATCCATACCGAGATCATCGACGCGGAAGGCGGGCTGTTCCGGCTGAACTGGGGCGGCCGGTCGGTCCGGTGTCGCGAAAGCCTGTCAGAACTGACCTCGGCGGTCGCGCTGAGCATCTGTGACGACAAGCGCATGACCCGACGCATCGTCGAGGCGGCGGGCGTGCGCGTGCCCGAGCGTATCGACGCCACGGACCCCTCCGCGCTGGATGCGGCGCTGGAGCGCTACGGCCGGCTGGTGGTCAAGCCGGCGCGGGGCGAGCAGGGGCAGGGCGTCGCCGTCGGTCTGTCGACGATGAGCGAGGTGCAGACCGCGCTGCAGCGCGCCCGGCGCCTCTGCCCGGAAGTGCTGGTGGAGGAACAGGTGGAGGGCGAGGACCTGAGGCTGGTGGTCATCGACTACAAGGTGGTCGCCTGCGCCCTGCGTCGCCCGCCGCGCGTGGTCGGGGACGGCCGCTCGACACTGCGCGCCCTGATCGAGCACCAGAGCCGTCGTCGTGCTGCCGCGACGGGCGGAGAGTCGACCATTCCGGTCGATGCCGAGACCGAACGCACACTGGCTGAGGCCGGCTACCGGCTTGAGGATGTCGCGCCCGAAGGCGTCGAGATTCTGGTGCGCAAGGCCGCCAACCTGCACCTCGGCGGTACGATCCATGACGTCACGGAGGAGGTCCATCCGGCCCTCATCCGGGCGGCTGTCTCCGCCGCGCGGGCCATCGACATTCCGGTGACGGGGATCGACCTGGTGGTGAAATCGCCGCGCGAGCCGGACTACGCCTTCATCGAGGCGAACGAACGTCCCGGGCTGGCCAACCACGAACCCCAGCCGACCGCCGAGCGTTTCATTGATCTGCTCTTCCCCCTGTCCGCGCCCGCGGCGGCGCGCATCGCTTCGCGCACAGACGCCTGAAGGAGGCCGCTTGGCACACCCCTCGATCGACCTGGACTATCTGAAAGCCCGCCTGACCGATCTGCTGAACACCCCCAGCCCGACCGGCTACACGGACGAGGCCGTCTGGCTTCTGTGCCGCGAACTGGAGCGTCTGGGGCTCGACTATGAGCTGACCCGTCGGGGGGCCATTCGCGCGCGTTTGCCGGGGCGCGACGCGCGACCGGCCCGTGCGATCGTCGCGCACGTCGACACCCTGGGGGCGCAGGTCAAACAGGTGAAGGACAACGGCCGGCTGGAACTCGTGCCCATCGGGCACTGGTCGTCCCGGTTCGCCGAGGGCGCCCGGTGCACGGTCTTTTCCGAAGGCCGGACGTGGCGGGGCACGATCCTGCCGCTCAAGGCGTCGGGCCACACCTTCAACGAGGAGGTCGACAGCCAGCCGGTCAACTGGCGACAGGTCGAACTCCGGATCGACGCCGTCACCGGCGACCGCGGGGAGACCCTGGCGCTGGGCGTCGACGTCGGCGACATCGTTTCAATCGATCCGCAGCCCGAGCTGACCGACACCGGCTTCATCGTCTCGCGCCATCTGGACGACAAGGCCGGGGTCGCGACCCTTCTGGCGGCCCTGGAATGCATGGTGCGCGAGAACCGCATTCCGACGGTCGATACCTGGTGGCTCTTCACCATCGCCGAGGAAGTCGGCCTGGGGGCCTCTTCCGTGCTGGTCCCGGACGTCGCGGCCATGGTCACCGTCGACAACGGCACGACCGCGCCGGGACAGAACTCGTCCGAGTTCGGGGTCACCATCGCCATGGCGGACCAGACCGGGCCGTTCGACTGGCACCTGTCGCGCAAGCTCGTGCAACTGGCCCGGGAGCACGAGATCCCGCATCAGAAGGACGTGTTCCGCTACTATCGGTCGGACTCGGCCTCTGCGCTGGAGTCCGGCGCGGATATCCGGACGGCGCTGGTCACGTTCGGCATCGACGCCAGTCACGGCTATGAGCGCATTCACGAGACCGCCCTGCGCGATCTCGCCCGCCTGCTGGTGGCCTATGCGGAAAGCGATGTCGAGATCGGGCGCGACGCCAAGACGATGAGCGGGGTGAAGGGCTTTACGCACCAGCCGATGGACGACCAGAGAGGGTAGCCGACGGGCGAAATTCGCCTTCAAGGCCATTCGCCACGCCCGCCTAGCCCCGCGCCTCTCCGATCACTATTCTCTCGCGCGAGAGATTCACTGTGAAGGATGCAGGAATGCGTCGCGTCGTTGTTACCGGCCTTGGCCTTCTGACCCCGCTCGGCTGGGGCGTCGAGCATAGCTGGAAGGGAATTGTCGAAGGCCGGTCCGGCATCGGTCCGATCACCGCCTTCGATACCGAGGGCTACGGCTGCACCATCGCCGGCGAGATTCCGTCGGTGGACGGTCGCGGCGGCGGCGTCGCGGGCGAGCCCGGCGTCTTCGATCATGAGAAGATCATGTCAGCCAAGGAGCGCAAGCGGGTCGACGACTTCATCGTCTATGCGATCGCCGCCGCGGACGAGGCCCTGGCCGACGCCGGCTGGAAACCCGAGAGCGACGAGGACAAGGAGCGCACCGGCGTCATGGTCGGCGCGGGTATCGGCGGCCTGGGCCCCATTGCCGACACCGCCATCATCCTGAAGGAACAGGGACCGCGTCGGGTCAGCCCCTTCTTCATTCCCATGTCGCTGATCAACCTGGCCTCGGGCCAGATTTCGATCCGCCACGGCCTCAAGGGGCCGAACCATTCGGTGGTCACCGCCTGCGCCACCGGCGCCCACGCCATCGGCGACGCGGCCCGCATGATCGCCCTGGACGACGCCGACGTCATGGTCTGTGGCGGCGCCGAAAGCTCCATCGTGCCCATCGGCATCGCCGGCTTCCTGGCCTGCAAGGCCCTGTGCACCGCCTTCAACGGCACGCCCGAGAAGGCCAGCCGTCCCTACGACAAGGACCACGCCGGCTTCATCATGGGCGAAGGCGCCGGCATCATGGTGCTGGAAGAGTACGAGCACGCCAAGGCGCGCGGGGCGAAGATCTACGCCGAGGTCGTCGGCTACGGCATGAGCGGCGACGCCTATCACATCACCGCCCCGTCGGAAGACGGCGACGGCGGTCTGCGGGCCATGAAGGCGGCGCTGAAGCGCGCGGGTCTGGAGCCGTCCGACCTCGACTACATCAATGCCCACGGCACCTCGACCATGGCGGACTGGATCGAGCTTCATGCCATCGAGAAGCTGGTCGGCGATCACGCCAGGGATCTGGCGGTGTCCTCGACCAAGTCGATGACCGGCCACCTGCTGGGCGCCGCCGGCGCGATCGAGTCGGTCTTCTCGGTGCTGGCCATCCGCGACCAGATCGCCCCGCCGACCATCAACCTCGACAATCCCGAGGAAGAAACCGCCATTGATCTGGTCCCGCACAAGGGCAAGCCGCGCAAGATCGACGTGGCCATGTCCAACAGCTTCGGCTTCGGCGGCACCAACGCGTCGGTCATCTTCAAGAAGGTCGACTGAGTGTTCGGCCGGTCGGTGGAGAAGGGCTCATCCGGACGCAAGACGGCCTTTCTGGCCGCGACCGCGACCTTCAGCCTGTTTCTGATCGCCGCCCTGGTGGCGGCCTGGAGCGTCTTCTACGCGCCCGGGCCGTCCGCCCGGCAGGGGGACGTGACCATCGTGACCCTGCCCAGCGGGGCCGGGGTCAGCGCCATCGCCGCCAATCTGAAGGCGGCGGGGGTGATCCGCTCGACCGATATGTTCAAGGCCGCGGCCAGCCTGACCGGCGCCGACCGGAAGCTGCGCGCGGGCGAATACGAAGTGCCGTCCGGCGCCTCCCTGCGTCAGGTCCTGGTCCTGCTCGTCTCGGGCAAGGTGGTGCGCCACTATGTGACCCTGCCGGAGGGCTGGAGCTCCGCCCAGGCCGTCGACATCCTGATGCGCGAGTCCGTTCTGACCGGCGAAGTGACGGAAACGCCGGAGGAGGGGACGCTCTGGCCGGACACCTATGAGGTGTCGCGGGGCGAGACCCGCGCCTCGGTGATCGCCCGCATGCAGCGCGCCCGTGACGACAATCTGGCCCGTCTGTGGGCCACGCGAGGCCCGAACAGCGTCGTCCGCACCCTCGACGAGGCCGTGATCCTGGCGTCGATCGTCGAGAAGGAGACCGGCGTGGCCGCCGAGCGGCCTCGCGTCGCCGCGGTCTTCTCCAACCGGCTGCGGATGGGGATGCGGCTCGAGAGTGATCCGACCATCGTTTACGGGATCACCAAGGGGCGGCCGCTGGGACGGGGTCTGCGCCGGTCGGAGATCGACCGCCACACCGACTGGAACACCTATCAGATCGACGGCCTGCCGCCGACGCCGATCGCCAATCCCGGGCGCGACGCCGTGGCGGCGGTTCTGAACCCGCCGGTCAGCGAGGACGTCTTCTTCGTCGCGGACGGCACGGGCGGCCACGCCTTCGCCCGCACCTATGAGGAACACCTCGCCAATGTCGCCCGCTGGCGCGCCATCGAACGCCGCCGGCAGGGATTGCCGCCTCAACCGGCTGCGCCGGTCGTGCCTGAGGTCACGCCGAATGACCTCCCGAACGGCGTCACGGTCCCGCACGGCGCGCAGGTGATCCGCGTGCCGCAACAACCGGCTGCCGCCCAATGACCCGCATCTCCGGAATGACCGGCTTCGGCCGGGCCGACGGCGCCGAAGGCGACTGGAGCTGGTCGGTCGAGGCCCGCTCGGTCAACGGCCGCAATCTGGAGGTTCGCTTCCGCGGCCCGCCGGGGTTCGACAATCTGGAGCGTCTCGCCAAGGCCTCGGGTCAGGCGAAGCTGAACCGGGGGCAGGTGACGTTGGGCGTGCAGGCGAAGCGCGCCGACGCCGGCGCCGCCGCGCTGAAGGTCAACGAGGCCGTTCTGGCCCGCTATCTCCAGCTGGCGAACCAGCTGGCGGAGGAGGGGGCCGTGCCGCCGACCGCCGACGGTCTGCTGGCCCTTCGCGGCGTTCTGGAAGCGCCGGAGGACGAGGACGACGCGGAGGTGCGGGCCGCCGTGGAGACGCAGATCGCCGCCAGCATCGACGCGGCCCTCGACGCCCTGAAGGCGTCGCGTGAGCGCGAGGGCGAGCAGCTCCTGCCCGTCATCACCGGCTTCATCGACCGCATCGAGGCGTTCGTCGCCGATGCAGAGGCCGAGGCGGGGACGCAGGTCGAGGCCATTCGCGAGCGCTTCACCCGCCGCATCACCGAACTGGCGCCTGACGCCCCCGGACTGGAGGACCGCATCTTCCTGGAGGCCGCGGCGCTGGCCACCAAGGCGGATGTGCGCGAGGAGCTGGATCGTTTGACGGCCCACGTGGCTTCGGCCCGCACCCTGTTGCAGCAACCCCCCGCCGGGCGGAAACTCGACTTCCTGATGCAGGAATTTATGCGGGAGGCGAACACCCTCTGCTCGAAATCGGCTACGACCGCGCTCACCGGAATCGGTCTTGAGCTCAAGGCCGTCATCGAACAGCTCCGCGAACAGGTCCAGAATGTCGAATGAACGCACGCCCCGCCGGGGCGTCCTCCTGATCGTCGCCAGCCCCTCGGGCGCCGGCAAGACGTCGCTCTGCCGCCGCCTGATGGCGGATCACGGCAAGCTGGAGCTGTCGGTGTCCATGACCACCCGCGACATCCGTCCGGGCGAGGTCGCCGGGCGGGACTATAATTTCGTCACCCGGGACGAGTTCCAGCGCCTGATCGACGAGGACGCCTTCCTCGAATGGGCCGACGTGCACGGCAATCGCTACGGCAGCCCGCGGGCGCCGATCGACCGCGCCCTCGCCGAGGGCCGCGACGTTCTGTTCGACATCGACTGGCAGGGCGCCCGCGACATCGCCCGCAAATGCCCGGAAGACGCTGTCCGCGTCTTCATCCTGCCGCCCAGCCTCGAGGAGCTGCGCCGCCGTCTGGTGACCCGTTCGCAGGACGCCGAGGAGGTCATCGAGCGCCGCATCAAGAACGCCAAGGGCGAGATCGAGCACTGCGACGAGTTCGACTACGTCTTCGTCAACGACGACTTCGACCGCTCGTACGCCGAGCTGGCGCACATCTATCACGCCGAGCGCAGCCGCCGCCGTCGGAACCTGTGGGTCGACGGCTATCGCAAGGCGCTGTTGAACGAGGCCGTCTGAACGCTCAGTCGAGCTTCAGCAGCCGGTCCAGGCTGGCTGCGCCGGGACCACGGGCGATGAGATAGATCAGCGGGCCCGCCCAGAGCAGATGCGTCGGCCAGCCCGTGGGCACGACGAACAGCTGGATCACCAGTGTCATCGCCAGCAGCCCCAGGGCCGCGGAACGGGTCATCAGTCCCGCGACCAGCAGGACGGGCAGGATGTGCTCCGCGCCCGTCGCCAGGGGCGCGGCGATTTCGGGCGGGAGCAGCGGCAGCCGGTAGTCCTCCGCGAACAGGTAGCGCGTGTTGTCGGAAAGGGTGAACAGCCCCTCGACCTTGGTGCGGCCCGACAGGAAGAACGGCGTGGCGACGCCGAGCCTCAGCAGTAGGGCCAGCGGCCACTCCGGGATCGCGGCGGTGATGCGGGCGTGCAGGGCGGCGAGGGCGCTCATCGGGTCTGGTCCTGTCGGGAGGGGGTGCAGAAGACGCCGTCTCTCAGCAGACGGCTGAAGAGGGTGGGGATATGCGGGCTCGGGCGCGTGGCGCTGGCGGCGAGGGCCGCCACGCCGAAGGCGCGGCCCTTCCGGCAGGCGTCCAGGAACACCCATTCGGCCCGGGACACCGGACGGGCCAGCACGGCGCCCCGGGGACGGTGGATCAGCAGGCCCTCGGGTTCCGGTCGCCAGTCCAGGCGGGTGCCCTGTTCGGGATAGCGGTGCGCCAGCCAGAGCGAGGGCGCGCTCCAGTCGAACCAGAACAGCCGGACCGACGGATGCAGGCGGGCCGCCCGGACCGTGAGCGCCAGGCCGGACGCGGCGGCGTCCTCGACCTCCAGAACGGCGTCGTCCGAGGCGAGGTGCGCCTCCGTCCAGGCGCGGTCCAGCCGCGCGCTCGGCGCGACAAACGGCATCTCGCGCGCGGGCTCGAACGCCGCCAGCCAATCTGGGAAGCCGGCGCCGAAATCGGCCAGGACCGGGTCCCCGCCGGGATGAGCCTCGACAAACTCGCGGGCGGCGGCCCTGAACCAGTCCCGGCCGACCATCTGCGCCACCGTCGGATAGTTGGCCTCCAGGGCGTCGATCCGTCCGCGGGTCGCGGTGTTGCGGTAGACGGCGAGGGCGCCGAGGGTCCGCTCGTCGGGCTCGAGGTCCGGCCAGAGGGAGTCGAACCGTCCCTCCAGCGCCAGCGAAAAGGCCTGATGGAAGCGGGTCATGCGGCGAGCGCCCGGGTCTCGAGCGCGCCCGCCGCCCGCGCCTGTTCGGCCAGGAGGGTCGCGAAGGCGGGGACGTCGGCGTCCCGCTCGATCAGGGTCGGGCGCGGGCCGATGCGATCGATCAGGCGGGCGTGGAGGGTCCAGACGGCCTCGCTCACCGGAGCGTCGTGGCTGTCGATCAGCAGGGCCTCGCCCCAGACCGGATCCGGACGATGTCCCGCCAGATGGATTTCGCCGACCCGGTCGGCCGGAACGCGGTCCAGCCAGTCCTCGGCCGACAGACCCATGTTGCGGGCGCTCAGATAGACGTTGTTGACGTCGACCAGCAGGCCGCATCCGGTGCGGCGGCTGATCTCTGTCAGGAAGTCGACCTCGTCCCACTCATGCCCGGCGAGAGGGAGGTAGGCTGTCGGATTCTCGAGCAGGAGCGGTCGGCCGAGCGCGGTCTGGGCCTCGTCGATGTGTGCGCAGACCAGGGTCAGCATCTCCCGGCTGCGCGGTACCGGCAGCAGGTCGGGATGGTAGACGCCGTCCCGCCGGGACCAGGCGAGATGCTCGGACACCACAAAGGGCTCGAACCGGTCGATCAGGGCGCGGAAGCGCTTCAGATGTCCGGAGTCGGGCCGCTCGTCGCCGGCCAGGGACAGGCCGACCCCATGCAGGGACAGGGGGTGGGCGGCGCGGACCTGTTCAAGCCAGGTCAGCCGGGGCCCGCCCGCGACCATGTAGTTCTCGGGATGGACCTCGAACCACAGGCCGGCTTGCGACCCGACCGCCGGACAGGCCGCGGCCTCGGCGTAGTGCTGGGGCTTCAGACCGAGCCCGGCGGTCGGACGCGCGCTCATCAGCGGTTCGGGATCGGGGTCAGGGAGCCGTTGCCGCGCGGGGTGCGGATGCTCGCGCAGGTGCCCTTGGCCACCAGCTTCCAGGCATTGCCCTGATAGTCGCGCGTCGAGGTGCCGGCGCAGGTGGTGCCGGGGCCGGCGGCGCAGTCGTTCTGGCCGGTGCGGGCGATGCCGTAGCATTTCTCCTTCTCGTTTTCCTGCGCCTGGGTGGGGCGGGTCTGGGCGGCGGCGGCGTTGACGCCGAGGACCAGCAGGGCGCCGGCGCCGGCGATGAGAGCGGCTTGGGTCTTCATGGGAGGGTCTCCTCAGGCGGTCGCTCCGGACTGGATCGACCTGACGCTGGAGGGTTCGCGCCGCCGGGACGGAAGGTTACGTCCGGCCCACCGAATTATTTTTTCGGGGCATGGCGGTGTGCGATGTAACCTTTGACGGGGTCCGCGCGAATGAGGGAGCGTGGTGGACAGGGAAGCCGAGCTGAAGCGTCTGATGTTACGGGGTCTCGACGGAGATCCCGTGGCCTGGCGCGAGCTGTTGACGGCCCTGCGCGGCGCCCTGACGCCCTTCTTCCGTCGTCGGCTCGGCGGGCTGGAGGCGGATGTCGAGGATCTGGTGCAGGACGCGCTGATCGCCATCCACGCCAAGCGGGCGACCTATGATCCCGGTCTGGCCTTCACGGCCTGGGTCTACGCCATCGCGCGCTACAAGCTGATTGATCATTTCCGCCGGCAGGGTCGGCGGGTCGTTGTGCCCTTGGAGGATTCAGGCGTGTTGCTGGCCGAACATTCGGTGGAGGACGGGGTGGTGCGTCGGGACCTGTCCCGCGTGCTGTCGATCCTTCCCCTGCGCCAGCGCCGGCTGATCGAGGATGTCCGCATCGGCGGCTACAGCCTCGCCGAGGCCGCCGCCCGCAACGGCTGTTCGGAGGGGGCGGCCAAGGTGAGCGTGCATCGCTCCATGAAGGCCCTGTCGGCCAGTGTGGTGTCCCATGAAGACTGATGACCTGATCGACGCCCTGGCGGTCGGCCTCGAGCCGACCCGTCCGGCGCGGCTGGACCCGCGGATGCTGGCGCTGGCGGCTCTGGCGGCGACCCTGGCGCTGGTGGTCGTGCTGGGCCTGCGTCCGCACCCCGGCGATATCCTGACCACGCCGTCCATCTGGCTGAAGGGCGTCTATACCGTTCTGATCGCCGGCGGCGCCCTGTGGCTGGCCCTGCGTCTGGGGCGGCCCGGCGCCCGGACGACCGCGCCGGCCGTCTTCCTGTCCGTCGTCCTGGGAGTCGCCCTGCTGTGGGGCGGGGTGGAGCTGGCGATGACTCCGGCCGGTGAACGGATGGCGGACTGGCTGGGCCGCACTTGGACGATCTGCGGCCGCAACATCCTGATGCTGTCCCTGGCGGCGGGCGCGCCCACCTTCCTGTCCGCGCGACGCCTGGCGCCTACACGCCCGGCGCCGGCGGGCCTCGCCCTCGGGCTGGCCGCGGGCGGGATCGCCGCCACGGCCTACGGGGTCCTGCACTGCCCGGAAGCCACCGCCGCCTTCGTCGCGACCTGGTACACGCTGGGCATCGCCGCGGCGGGCGCGGTCGGGGCCCTGGCCGGGCGGTTCGCCCTGCGCTGGTGAGCCCGTCAGGCGCCGGAGCCTAGTCCGCGAAATTCGGCGGCCGCTTCTGCAGATTGGCCATCACCGCCTCCACCTGGTTGGGGGTGGCGATCAGGGCGGCCTGCTCGCGGGCCTCGGCCAGCAGGATCGCGCCCGCATCGCTGTCCCGTGACAGGTTGGCCAGACGCTTGGCGCCGCGCACGGCGTCCGGGTTGCGGGCGGCGATCTCACGCGCGAGGGCCAGGGCTTCGGCATGGGGGTCATCGGCCAGCCGGGTGACGAAGCCCAGGTCCACGGCCTGTTCGCCGGTGAACTCGCGCGCGGTGTAGATCAGCTCGCGGAGCACGTCGTCACGCACCAGACCACGCCACAGGGCGTAACCGGCCATGTCAGGCACCAGCCCCCATTTCATCTCCATCACCGACAGCCGCGCATCCGGCCGGGCGATGCGGATGTCCGCGCCCGAGAAGACCTGCAGCCCGCCGCCGAAGACGACGCCGTGACCGGCCGCGATCACCGGGACGGGCAGGGTGCGCCAGCCCCAGCCGGTCTGCTGGAAAAGATTGGCTAGGCCGTGGGTGCGGCTGACGATATCCAGCCCCGCGCCGGCCAGCCCGGTCATCGTCTCCATATCCAGCCCGGCGCAGAAGCCGCGCCCTTCGCCGGACAGCACCACGGCCCGCAGACCGGGCTGGGCGGCCAGCCGCGCGGGCGCCTCGGCCAGGGCTTCCAGCATGGCCTGATCAAGGGCGTTCAGCTTGTCGGGCCGGTTCAGACGGACGTCGGCGACGCCGTCCTTGAAGTCGATGCTCAGGCGGTCGGTCATGGCTTTTCCCTCGGACTGGGCGACAGTGTTAGGCGGCTTACCGCGGGGAAGGGAAGGCGGTGTTAAACCGCAAAACGTGGATGGTGCGGGGAAATGGGAGGCGGGATTTCCACCCGCAACTGCGGTTGTGACCGGCGCTTTGCTTAAGCTACTCCCGCTTCCAGACTATCCGGCCGCCCGAGACGTTCAAGGCCCGCATCCCGCTATCTGACGGCTCCGCTTGCCCGGCGCCGCTGCGGCGCCCATCTCCTCCCTGTTGTCTCAACACTCGAAAGGAGGTGGTCGAATGTCTCATTGTCTCACGCCGCACGCGGCTCTGACGGACGTGGCCTCCGCCCTCATGGGGGCTCGCGCCTGATCAGCCGCCAGGGCTGAACAATGGAAAGGGCCGCTCCGGAAGGGGCGGCCCTTTTGCTATGCGCCGGGCATCGCGGACCGCCCCGCGAACCACGGCTCCATCCGCCGCAGGGCCTCCTCGATCTCCTCGGTGGAGACGGCGAAGCTGAAGCGCATGAAGCGGTGACCGTGGACGGGGTCGAAGTCGACGCCGGGGGCGGTCGCCACCCCGGTGTCGCGCAGCAGCTGTTCGCAGAAGGACAGGCTGTTGTCGGTCAGGTGGCCGATGTCGGCCCAGATGTAGAAGGCGCCGTCGGGCGGGGCGATGGAGCCCGAGCCCTGTCCAAGCCCCAGCCCGGGCAGGGCGGCCAGCATCAGGTCGCGATTGCAGGCGTACGCGGCGACGTGGCCTTCCAGCACCTCCGTCTCGTCCATCGCCGCCAGACCGGCGTGCTGGGCCAGGGACGGGGCGGTCAGGAACAGGTTGCCGATCAGGGCGCGGCACTGCGCCAGCAGGTCATCTGGCGCGACCAGCCAGCCCAGACGCCATCCGGCCATGCTCCAGTATTTGGAGAAGCTGTTGATGACGAAGGCGTCCGGGGCGAACGACAGTATCGACGGCGTCGGGCCGACATAGCTGAGCCCGTGGTAGATCTCGTCGGAAATGATCCGGATGCCGCGCTCGGCGCAGACGGCGGCGATGGCGGCCAGTTCATCGGCGGCGATGATGGTTCCGGTCGGATTGGCCGGGCTGGCCACGATCAGGCCCGCGGGTGCCGGATCGAGCGCGGCGACGGCCCCGGCGGTCAGCTGGAAGCGCACCTCGGGCCCGCAATCGATCTCGACCGGGACCATGTGCAGGGCCTTCAGGGTGTTGCGGTAGGCGACATAGCCGGGCCGGGCCAGGGCGATCCGGTCGCCGGGCGCGAAGGCCGCGTTGAGCGCCAGCACCAGGGCCGGCGACGCCCCGTTGGTGATCAGGATGTTGTCCGGATGGACCGTCGCCCCATAGCGCTCGTCATACAGCCGGGCGATCCGCTCGCGCAGGGGCGTGCTTTCCCAGTAGCCCATGGCGTCCGTGTCCAGCACGCGATGCGCCTCGGCGATGGCGGCAGGCGGTGCGCCGGTGGACGGCTGGCCGAACTCCATATGAATGATCGACCGTCCCTCGGCCTTCAGGGTATGGGCCAGACGGCTGAGGCCAATGGCGCGGAACGGGTCGATGTCGGCGGTCACGTCAGGTCCGCTTGCGGCGCATCAGGGTGGCGCCGCCGTCGGTCGGGGCAGTGGGCTGCTCCAGTCCGGCGTGGGCGCGGGCCAGCCGGAGGAAGCCGTTCAGGTCGATCACCTCGGCCCGGTCCTCCGGCGAAATCCCGGCAGCCTCGCAGAGCTCGGCGCCGCCCAGCTGCTTCAGGCTGGAGCGCAGCATCTTGCGGCGCTGGCCGAAGGCGGCGGCGGTCACCCGCTCCAGCGCCTTCAGCAGGTCCCGCTCCGGTCGATCCTCACGAGGGACCAGATGCACCACGGCGCTGGCGACTTTCGGCGGAGGCGTGAAAGCGGCGGCGGGCAGGTGCATGACCAGTTTCGCCTCGGCCACCGCCTGCGAGATCACCGCCAGACGGCCATAGGCGTCGTCTCCCGGTCGGGCCACCACCCGCTCGGCGACCTCCTTCTGGAACATCAGCGTCAGCGACGCGGGCGTCCACGGCCCGGTCAGCCATTTGATCAGCAGCGGCGTGCCGACGTTATAGGGCAGGTTCGACACCAGATGCGCCGGCCCCTCGACCAGCTGGTCCTCGCGCACGTTCAGCGCATCGGCCTCGACGACCGTCAGCCGCCCGTCGCCCCCCGAATCTGGAGTGGCGAGTTCATTCAGCAGGGGAATGAAGCGTGGATCCTTCTCGACCAGCACCACCCGGCCCGCGTCGCTTTCCAGCAGCGCCCGCGTCAGGCCGCCGGGACCGGGACCGACCTCGATCACCGCCCGGCCCTCGAACGGCCCGGCGAAGCGGACGATCTTCCGCGTCACGTTCAGGTCCAGCAGGAAATGCTGGCCGAAGCTCTTCTTGGCCGCGAGGCCATGAGCGTCGAGATGTTCGCGGAGGGTCAGGTCCATGGAGGGGTTCATAGGACGAAGCGGCGGGCTCGTCAGCATCGGTGAGTGGCTGGTGAAGAGTGAATGGTGACTGGTGAGTGGTGTGGCGAAACTCGGTGTGAACCGAGCCTGACCGGTGCGAGCGACCGACTCACCACTCACCATTCACTCTTCACTCCCGGCGCCCGCGCCGCCGCCATCACCCCCGCCAGCCGGATCGCCGCGATCAGGCTGTCGGCGCGGGCCACGCCCTTGCCGGCGATCTCGAAGCCGGTGCCGTGGTCCGGTGACGTCCGCACGACCGGCAGGCCCAGGGTCGCGTTGACCCCGCCCCAGAAGTCCAGCGTCTTCACCGGGATCAGGGCCTGGTCGTGGTACAGGCAGATGGCGGCGTCATAGGTCGCGCGCGCCTCGTCGTGAAACAGGGTGTCGGCGGGGAGGGGGCCGACGATGCTCAGGCCCTCGTCGCGCAGGGCTTCCAGCGCCGGGCCGATGACCTCGATCTCCTCAAGCCCCAGCGCTCCGCCCTCGCCGGCGTGCGGGTTCAGACCGGCGACGGCCAGACGCGGGCGGGCGATGCCGAAATCGCGCTTCATCGATTCATGAACGACCCGGGCCGTGCGCTGGATGCGCTCGGCGGTGACCAGTTCGGGCACCTGGGCCAGCGGCGAATGAATGGTCACCAGACAGGCGCGCAGGTCCTTCGCGGTCAGCATCATCACCGGCCCCCGCGTCCCCCGGAACGGCGCGTCGGCGGTCAGTTCGGCGATAAACTCGGTATGGCCCGGGAAGCGGAACCCGGCGGCGTAGAGCGGCGCCTTGGCGATCGGGGCGGTGACCACGCCCGAGGCCTCGCCGGACATCGCCAGATTGACCGCCTGTTCGATCCAGTCGGCGACAGGCCCGGCGTTGGCGGGGCTGGGCACGCCGGGCGTGACCGGGCCGGGCAGCGGCTGGTCCAGCACCGGGATGGCCCGGGCGAAGACGCCGGAGGCCTCGCTGATGTCGGGGATGGACTGGACCGGCTGGCCCTGGGCGCGCAGCAGGGCGGCGTCGCCGATGACGGCGAAGACAGGGCCTTCCGCCTTCAGCGCGGCCCAGGCGCCGGCGATGATCTCGGGTCCGACGCCCGCCGGCTCCCCCATCGAGAGCGCCAGCGGGGCGGACGACGGGGTCATCAGTTCTTGTACTCGATCAGCGCGTCCTCACGCAGGTCGCGCATGTAGCGACGGCCGAGCGTGGAGAGGTTCTGGCGGAAGAGCTGGTTCTCGACCGCGCGGGGATCGGGCGCCTCGGCGCCGCCGACGCGGCGGCCGCAGACCGCCAGAAGGTGCACGCCCAGCGGCGTCCGCACCGGCGAGCTGATCGAGCCCACCTCGGCCGAACGGGCGACCTGCTGGAACTGGGGCGCCAGGTTCTGGACGTCGGACTCGCCGAGATCAGCGCCGAGCAGACCCTGCTCCGAACGGGCGCGGGTCAGGATGTTGTCGCAGGTCAGCTGCCCGCGAATGGCCTCAAGCCGCTGGCCGGCGGCGGCGACATCGGCCTCCGTCGCCGTTTCCGGCAGTTCGACCATGACCTGCTTCATGGACACGAGGCTGGCCGACGCCCCCTCGCGCTTGTCGCGCATGTAGATGATGTAGACGCCGCCATCGACCGGGATCGGGCGCGACAGCTGGCCCGGCGAGAGCTGGTCGAGCGCGGTCTGGAGAGCGGGCTGGACCGTGCCCTCGACAACCCAGCCGGCGTCACCGCCGCGGGTGGCGGACGGCGCCGCCGAGAACTGCTGGGCGACGGCCTGGAAGGGCGCGCCCTGGACCATCTGGGCGACCAGCTGGTTGGCGCCGTTGAGCGCGGCCTGCTGGCCGCCGACGCGGCTGGCCTCGATGTAGATTTCGCCGACCAGATACTGCTTCTTGGCCGCCGCCTCGTTGATCTGGCGCAGGGCGGCCTCGACGGCGCCGCGGCTGACGCGGGCGCGGCTCTGGAAGCGGCCGCCGACCAGCTGGGACCAGCCGATCTGGGTCCGGAGCTGGTCCCGGAAGGTTTGCGGGCGAATGCCGCCCTGGGTCAGGTAGGCGACATAGTTCTCGCCGGTGGTGCCCACCTCGCGCGCCATGTCCGCGATTTCGCGATCCACTTCCTCGTCGCTGACCACGAGGTCCTCGTAGCGCGCCAGCTCCTGGTTCTGCAGGCGTTCGTCGATCAGCGCGTTCATGGCCTGCTGCTGGATCGCCGGGATGTTCTCGGGCGTCGGCTGCACCTGGGTCATCGCGATCAGCATCAGCATCCGCTGGCGAAGGTCGTATCCGGTGATGATGCTGTCATTGACCGTCGCCAGAACGCCGTCGGCGAGCTGGAACTGCGGCGTGGCGGCCGGTGCGGCGGGCGGAGCCTGCCCCGCGGCGGGATTCAGCGTGCCGGCGGCGGGGGGCTGCCCCGGTGCGGTCTGGGCCACGGCCGAACCGGCCAGCAGGGCGGCCATGGCCACACCCGTCAAGTAACGCTGCAAACGCATTATCAGTCCTGGTTCCTCAAGCGGCGCCGCCGGTTCAACGTCGGGAGGCGTCAGTGTCGCCCGGCCCGAGTCGCGCGTCGGTCAGCGCCCGTCGCCCTGTCCATACCCTGTACCGCCGAAAGTGGCGAGGTTTAGGCGGATATAGATGCCCTCGGACGGCCCACTGGGGCGCACCTGTGTGTTGTCGCGGCGCCACCCGATCTCGAACCGGAAGCAATCGTCGTCAAACAGCAGGCCCACTTCTGAGCGCGTGATCAGGTCGCGCTCCATGTCCGCGATGCCCGATGCGGCCACGCCCCAGTTGCCGTAGATGAACTGCTGGCCGGAGATCTGCAGGAATTCGTAGTTGCGGTTTTCCGGGCCGGCCAGCGGGTTGGAGCGATCGACGATGTAGCTGGCCGAGGCCAGATTGCGGCGACCCCAACGGCCATCCACGGCGATTTCGGCCCGGCGGACATCGCCGGACGAGTCGATCGTGGCATGCCCCCAGCCGCGGATGCCATCCGACGGAGAGAAGCTGCCCTGAACCACCCAGTCGGAGGCGTCGGACGACAGACCGCTGGGGTCGTAGAGCTGGGCCGGCGCATCCGGGACCGGAGTCAGGAAGGCGGGCTCGTCGTCCTCGCGGAAGCTGCGGCCGACGAACAGCGACGCCTGCCGTCCCCCGCTCCAGCGCAGGGTCGCCCGCGCGCCGGTGGTCAGGCGGATGCCGCCTTCGATCTGGTCATACCCCGGGAACCGGTCGACCCGGAACAGGGAGCTTTCGTCAAGCTCCAGGGCCGGGCTGTCCTCGTTCGGAATGCGGACGTCGCGGTCGGGATTGGTCGAGGCGGACAGCTGGGCCATCGGCTCCAGGATCAGGTCCGCGTCCTGGCCGATGCGGCGGATGAGGGGCCAGGACAGATCAACGCCGGCCGTCGCCCGGCTCCGCGTGATGGCGCCGTCGTCGACGCCCATCATCGGCGGCAGCTCGCTGACGGAATACAGGTCAGCTCTCAGGTCCACGAACGGCTCGAAGCGCACGCCCATGGCGGTGATCATCGCCCGTCGCCATTCGACCTGTCCGGAAACCCGGCGGCTGTCGACGCCCGGGAGACCGGCCGTGGGGCCTCCGGGGATGAGCTCGGGCCGGAGAACCGGGCTGCCGATGTAGGTGTCGCGGGTCAGGGCCACAGCGGATCCCCGCAGGCGCAGGCGTCCGCCCAGCACCGGGCCGTCGGGCTCCCAGCGCGCCTCGACCAGCGGACCGACGAAGGGCAGATCACCGTCGCTCTCGAAGATGTTGAGCGCGGGCGTAACCGGACTGAACTCCTTGACCCTCAGGCTCTGGATGCTGAAGGCCGCGATGGAGACGTAGGACCGCTCGGTCTGCCGTTCCGCATAGAGTTGCGAGATCAGGCGACGCTGGTCGCCGTAATAGAGCCCGTTGTCCTGATACGGATCGCGCACGTCGTAGCGATCGAACAGGGTCTTGTCCGAGGTGCGTTCCGCCGTGAAGCCCCACCGCCAGGGGCCGGCGGGATCAAAGGCGCCCTGACCCAGGAAGTAGCTCCGGCTGGTCTGGTCGCCGAACCGCACATTGCCGTCGACATCGCCGTCGTTGTCGATGTCGAAATCGCCGAAATTCCGCTCGTAGGTGTAGCCGCCGCGCAGCACGATCGTGCCGTCAGAGAAGCGCCGCCGCCACTGGAGGTTCATGAACGGCGCGACGTCGGTGTTGAACTGGGGGCTGATCAGCCAGTCCTCGGACGGCGAAATCACCTGCAGGTAGGGAACTTCAAGGCTGTAGCCCCGGCCCTCGTCATAGCTGGGGATCGGCACCAGGAAGCCGGAGGCCCGTTCCACCGTCGGGTCCGGGTGGGAAAAGACCGGCAGGTAGAAGACCGGCACGCCGCCCACGCGGAACACGGCGTTACGATACAGGATGGCGCGCAGACCCTCGTCCTGGACAACCTTTTCGGCCTGGATCGAAATACTGGGCTGTCGCGTGTTCCCCGCCTCGTCGCAGATCGGGCACGGCGTGAAGATGGCGTAGTTCAGCTCGTTCAGGTTCTCACCGCGCCGGACGGCGGTGGCGGCCATCAGGCTGGCGCCGTTGCGGAAGCGGGTGGCGAAGTCGACGGCCACGCCCGCGCGCAGGTCGGAATCGATCTGCAGCAGGCTGGCGAAGATCTGGTTGCCGTCCGGATCGGTGAACTCGACCCGGTCGCGGGCGCTGGCGATGCCTTGGTTCAGGTCGTAGGCGACTTCGCCGGCGCGCAGGGTGGTGTTTCGGAACCGGGCCAGCACCCGCTCCTCGCCGCCGTTGGCGGTGATGGTGTCGCCGGTGCGTGTCGTCGAATCAGCCTCGATGTAGACGGCGTTCGGTCCCAGGCCGTCCGGGCCCGGCTGCGGGGGCTGGGCGGGCTGGGCCTGCTGCGCCCACGCCGCGCCGCCGGAGGCGACCAGCGCGACCACGCCGACCCCGGCGAGGAGCCGTCGACGCAGGGCGGCGGTGCGGAACCGGCGGCGTTCAGACTGCATGCAAGCTCACTCGGAAGGATGGGCGACGGACGGGCGACGGATCGCTTAGCCGTCCTCGGTATAGAACAGCAAGGTGAAGGCGGCGAGCGCTGTCAGCAAGGGCGGGAGCCAGGCCGCCAGCCAGGCCGGGATAACCTCCGCCGAACCGAAGGCGGAGGCCGCCTGGTTCACGAAGAAGAAGGCGAAGCCCAGCACGACGGCGGCGGCGCTCATCCGCGCCAGGTCGCCCAGGCGCATCAGGCGCAGCGAGAAGGCGGCCGCCAGAATCGACATGGCCGCGAACATCAGGGGCGTGGCGAGAAGCTGTTGCAGCCGCAGGGCGTAGGCCGTGGACGAGAAGCCGGCGTTCTCGACGCGGGCGATCTGGGCCGGCAGGGACCAGAAGGACGTCGCCTGCGGCCGCGCGAACCGCTCGAAGGCTTCGTCGTCGGCGAGGCTGGACGGCAGGTCCAGGGTCGCATAGCGCACGGCGCGCTGTCCGATCTGCGCGCCGACCGCGTCGACCAGCCGCCATCGCCCGGCGCTGAGCGAGGCCGATTGCGCGTCGATCCGTTCCGAGAAGGTGCGCAGGCCCTCGCCGTCATTGACGTAGATGAAGAAGGTCACGCCCAGCAGGCGACCGCCGGCGCGGTCCTGACGGTCTGCGCGGATGACCATCTGGCGGGCGTCGTAGCCTTCGCGAATCCAGACGGCCTGGGCCGCATCCGCCCCGGCGACGGATCCGGACAGGCGGGCGCGTTCGCGCTGGAACAGGCCGTCCGCGGCGGAGGCCGCGGGGCCCAGGGCCGTGACGGTCAGGACGCCGAACAGGAAGGCGAAGCCGGCGGCCGGCAGGACGAACCGCCAGGCCGAGACCCCGGCCGCGCGCATGGCGATCAGTTCACTGCGCCGGTTCAGGCCGACGAAGGCCGCCAGGGTGCCGAACAGGAAGACGAACGGCAGCAACTGGACGATGACCTGCGGCGACTTCAGCAGCATCAGCCCCAGGGTGCGAAGGGCGGAAAGGTCCACGTCGGAGCCGACGCCCCGGGAAATCTCCACGAAATCGATCAGCATGATCAGGGACGCGATCACACCGAGCGCCACGGCGAGGGAGCGGGCCTGCTGGGTCAGAACATAGCGCTCGATGCGGCCGAGCCGCAGTCGGGGCGCCTTCAGGGTCGCGCG
This sequence comes from Brevundimonas sediminis, assembly GCF_048799765.1. Taxonomy (NCBI): domain Bacteria; kingdom Pseudomonadati; phylum Pseudomonadota; class Alphaproteobacteria; order Caulobacterales; family Caulobacteraceae; genus Brevundimonas; species Brevundimonas sediminis. Next base: position 5,524 of record NZ_JBLYQK010000021.1, on the reverse strand, counting down.
GCCGGTCATGCGGGTTTCGTCCTGAAACGGGCGAGCAGGGGGCGGAGCCGGCTGTGTCTGGGCTTCAGGGACCGGAACAGCACGCGAAGGGCGATCGCCGCGGCGGCGATGGGCAGGACGTACTGCAGGATGTTGAGCCAGCCGTTCCAGGCGCTGGCGGCGACGATGCCGTAGCCGAGGATGCGCACCAGCAGGAAGGCGGCGGCCGCCTTGGCGATCCGGAGGCCATAGCCCGTCCGGCTGAACGAGCCGCCCATCAGGGCCGCCAGCGCCATCGCCATCGCCACAAGGGCGTACAGGGGCGAAGACAGACGTGAATGGCCCTCGGCCATCAGCTCACCGGCGGATCCGACCTTGTCGAGGTCGCGCGGCGAGGGGTTGAAGAGCTGCGGCAGGTAGAGGTCAGACGGTTTGTAACGGACGGTGTCGTTCACATCGACATACTGCGCCAGGGGCAGGTCCTGCCGCCCGAACGACAGATATTCCAGGACGCCGCGCGACGAAAACCGCTGCCATGACCCGTTCAGAAGGGTGAGGTAGGGCTGGCCGTCGATCCGGCTGAACCGCGCCTCGGCGGCGTCCCAGGTCGTCGTCTTGTCGCCGTCCTGCACATAGACGAAGAGGTTCTTCAGCAAGCCGTTCTGCTCGATCTGCTGGACATAGACGGTCAGGCCCTTCGGTCCCTGAACGAAATTGCCCTCCTCGACGAGCAGGGCGGCGAGATCCGTGCGAACCGCGAAGGTCGCGTTCCGGGCCTCCCGTTGCGCCCACGGCTGGGCGATCGTGGTGATGAACAGGGTCAGCAGGGTGGCGAAGATCGCCAGCCTCACCGCCGGGCGGATCGCCTGCCAACGCGTCACCCCGGACGCGAAGACGGCGGTCAGCTCCTGTTCGCGCTGCAGCCGGGTCAGGGCGGTGAGGGCCCCGACGAACAGGCCGATCGGAATGATCACCGCCAGAAGCTGCGGCAGGGCCAGAAGCGTCAGCTTGACCATCACCCAGACGCTCTGGCCGCGCTCGACGATGAATTCGAGCTGGTCGAGGCTCTGGCTCAGAATGCCGATTCCGGCCAGCGCGGCGCACGCCGCCAGCACGGGACGGCCGATCTGTCGGAAAAGGTAGCCTTGAATCAACGTCATAAGGGAACAGAAATCGCCCGTTGCAGCCGGCGGCGAGGGAGAGCATCTAATACACACCCGTTTGCGCCCATGAAACCGCGCGGACAATCCCACTCGCACAAGACCGGGGCGTTCATCCCGGCGGGAGTAGTAAATGAATATCGAATTCGTCGCCTCGGCCGCTGCCGCCGAGGTTCTGGCCGTCCTCGTCAATGACGGGCGCGTGCTGGCGGGCGTCGGCCCCGGCCTCGACAACACCGCCGCGGGCGCCCTGACCCGGGCCATGACGAACAGCCGCTTCACCGGCGGATCGAACAGCACCCTGATCGTGGCCGCCCCGGCCGGCGTGGACGCCGGGACCGTGGTGCTGACGGGCGCGGGCGCGCCGGACAAGTTCGATGACCTGGCGCTCGAGGCCGCCGCCGGCGCCGCCTACCACGCCGTCAAGCTGTCGGGCGCCGCCTCGCTGACCATCGAGGTCAGTCACCTGTCGCCGGACCAGGCCGCGCGTGCGGCGTTCGCCGCCCGTCTGGCCAGCTACCGCTTCCTGAAATACCGCACCACGCTGAAGCCCGAGAAGACACCGTCGATCGAAACCATCAAGGTGGTGACGGGTGATGTGAAGGCCGCAGAGGCCGCCTATGTCGCCTACGCCGCCGTGGCCGAGGCGGTCGAGTTCTCGCGCGATCTCGTCGCTGAACCGGCGAACGTCCTGTACCCGGAAGCCTACGCCAGGCGCGTGAAGGGCCTGGAGAAGCTGGGCCTCGAGGTCGAGATCCTCGGCGAGAAGGAGCTCGAGAAGCTCGGCTTCCGCACGCTTCTGGCCGTCGGTCAGGGCAGCGTCCGTGACAGCCAGGTCGTCATCATGAAATGGAACGGCGGGGCGAAGGACGACCAGCCGATAGCCTTCGTGGGCAAGGGCGTCTGCTTCGACACCGGCGGCATCTCCCTGAAGCCGGCGGAAGGCATGGAGGAGATGAAGTGGGACATGGGCGGTTCGGCCGCCGTGGTCGGCGCCATGCACGCCCTCGCGGGCCGCAAGGCGAAGGTCAACGCCGTCGGTGTGATCGGCCTGGTCGAGAACATGCCGGACGGCAACGCGACGCGTCCGGGCGACGTGGTTGAATCGCTGTCGGGTCAGACCGTCGAGATCCTGAACACCGACGCCGAGGGCCGCCTCGTCCTGGCGGACTGCCTCTGGTACACCCAGGAGCGTTTCAAGCCGAAATTCATGCTGGACCTGGCCACCCTGACCGGCGCGATGATCGTGGCCCTGGGGCTGGAGTACGCCGGCGTCTTCTCCAACTCGGACGAACTGGCCAACAACTTCCTCGCGGCCGGCCCCAAGGTGGGCGAGAACGCCTGGCGGATGCCGATCCCGGCCGCCTACGACCGTCACATCGAAAGCCCGATCGCCGATCTGAAGAACATGGGCAACGGCCGCGCCGGCGGATCGATCACCGCCGCCCTGTTCCTGCAGCGATTCACCAACGGCACGCCGTGGGCGCATATCGACATCGCCCCGACCGCCTGGGTCAAGGACAGCCGCAACCCGACCGTGCCGGACGGCGCCGTGGGCTGGGGCGTGCGGACCCTCGATCGGATGGTGAAGGACGCCTACGAGTCCTGATCGACACCGGAGATTTTCTCCGGAAACCCGACAACCCCGTCCGCGATCTCTGGATATGCGGGCGGGGTTTCGTCATTCTGGGGGCATGGCGAACAGTCCCGAATTCTGGTTCTACCATCTGGAGCGCTCCACCCTGGGCGAGGTCCTGCCGGGCCTTCTGGAGAAGACGCGCGACCGGGGCTGGAAGGCGCTGGTCCGGGCGACCGGGACGGACACGCTGGACTCGCTCGACGAACACCTCTGGACTTGGCGCGACGACAGTTTCCTGGCCCACGGGCGCGCAAACGAACCGCATCCGGAGCGGCAGCCGATCCTGTTGACGGACCGCCTGGAGAACCCGAACGCCGCTCAGGCGCTGTTCATTGTGGACGGAGCAGAGCTGGGCGACACGGAGACACTGGAACGATGCTTCATCATCTTCGACGGACGCGACGAGGCGTCGCTGCAAGGCGCGCGGGCGCGCTGGAAGACGCTGAAGGACGCGGGCGCCAATCTGGCCTACTGGAAGCAGTCGCCGGAGGGGCGCTGGGAAAAGGCGGCCTGATCCTCGGGGTCGGGCTGGCGCTCACGGCCTGCTCCTCGTCCGCCCCCGTTTCGAGCGGCCCCGCGCCGCGCGCGGTCGAGGAGGCGCGTCAGAACCAGCCCGTCGGCACGCGCACGCCGCGCAATCCGGAAGCGGACACCTGCCGCGCCTCGGAGCTCCAGTACCTCGTCGGGCGTCCGAAAAGCGAAATCCCGGTGCCGGTGGAGGTGGTCAACCGCCGGGTGACCTGCACGACCTGCCCGGTCACCGAGGACTTCTCGCCCTACCGTCTGAACATTTTCTTCAACGCCGAGACCCAGTTGGTCGAACAGGTCCGCTGCGGCTGACCGGAATTCCGAAGGGAGACTGTCGATGAGAACCCTGATGCTGAGCCTCGCCGCCGCCGGCCTGCTGGCCGCTTGCGCCCCGATGGATGCGGGCGCCCCCGCGCCGACCCTGCCCGACGACGGGCTCATGGCCTGCAAGGCGGACCAGTACCAGGGCTATGTCGGGCGCAACCGCTCCGAACTGCCGGCCACGCCGGCGGGAGAGACCTGGCGGGTGACCTGCACCAGCTGTCCGGTGACCATGGACTACAACCCCGGGCGGTTGAACATCCTCTACGACGAGGCGACGGGCGTGATCCGTCAGGTCAAATGCGGCTGATCGCCGCCGCGGCGGTCGTCGGGCTGGCTGCGGCCTGCGCGCCGTCGCAGCCGGTCGTGGAGCCGACGACGCCGCAGACCTGCGACGCCGCCGGCGCCGGCAGCCTGATCGGACGTCATGTGGGCGCGGTGGACTTCGCCGCGGGCGCCAATGTGCGGATCGTCTGCACGACCTGCCCCACCACCCGGGACTACAGGCCGGATCGGCTCAATGTCCGTTTCGACCAGTCCACGGGGCTTATTCGGCAGGTCGACTGCGGCTGAGGTTGGCGAACCCGGGCTTCGACGGCATGATCGCCGGAGCGAGGGGGAGCGACCATGAAGCGGTTTTGGCTGGGCGGGATCGCGCTGGGCGGAATCATGCTGGCCCCGGGAGCCGTGGCGGACGCCACGACCGGGCGTTCCGCCCGGGACCTGATCGAACGGCCTGCGGTGTGCGGTCCCCGCGACGCCGAGGACGCCGGCGCGCCGGTGGCGGACATGGTCATGGTCGACGGCTTCGGCAGCGGCGGGTTCACCATCGACACGGCCAGTCCGGAGGCCCAGGCGTGGTTCAACCATGGGGTCCGATTGCGCTGGGCTTTCGAGCACACCGAGTCGGTCCGGGCCTTCCGCAAGGCGCGTCTCCTGGACCCGACGTGCGCCATGTGCGCCTGGGGCGAGGCCTGGGCGATCGGGCCGAACCTCAACGGCGGCGGGAACGGCGAGGACAGCCGTCTGGCCGGTCTCGCGGCGGCGCGGGACGCCCGCCGGATGGCCCGTCGCGCCACCCCGATGCAGCGTCAGATGATCGACGCCCTGATCCAGCGCTATTCCGGCCGGGAGGACAGCCGGGCGCGTCGCTTCGCCCAGGCGATGGACCGCATCGCCCGGCGCAATCCCGGGGATGTCGCGGTCGCGGCCATCACCGCCGATGCGTGGATGCTCAAGGCGGACACCTGGTGGGACGACGAGGGCAAGGCGGCGGATCCCGGCATCACCCGCGCCATGGACATTCTTGAACAGGCGCTCGCGCGCGCCCCGGATGATCCGGGCGCTATTCACCTCTATATCCACCTGACCGAATGGTCGGACGATCCGCACAAGGCGATCCCGTACGGCGAACGGCTGGCGCTTCTGGCGCCCGGGGCCAGCCACCTCGTTCACATGCCGTCCCACACCTTCTTCCGCGTCGGCCGCTATCGCGACGCCATGATGTCCAACGTCAACGCCGTGGCGCTGGACCAGCGCTACGACACGCTGGCGCGGCCGCCGGGCGGGGTGAAGGGGATGCCCCTGCACGGCCACAACATCCATTTCGGCATGGGCGGCGCCCTGATGGCCGGGGGCGCCGGGCAGGGGCTTCCGCTGGCCAGCCGGTTTCTGACCCTCTACGCGGCCGAGCCCCGGCTGGACACTCTCTGGGGGCAGGCGATGGCCAACAACGCCTATGCCCTGTTCGGGCGTTACGGCACGGCGGAGCAGGTCGCGGACCTGCCCGAGCCGCCCGCGAGCCGGCGGGTGCAGCGGGCGGGCTGGCGCTATGCCCGCGGGGAGGCGGCGGCGCGGAAATGCGCCAAGGTCGTCGGCGAGGTCATGGGCGGCTACC
>NZ_JBLYQK010000020.1:0-47652 GCF_048799765.1 Brevundimonas sediminis | reverse complement strand
GACCGGCTGGCCGTCCAGGCCTTCGCCGCCGCCGACCGCGCCGAGCCGCTGAAGGGCGCGCAGGCGCTGGACGCCGCCTATGCCGCCCGCCGCGCCGGGCAGGACCCGGACGCCATCAGATGGCTGGAACAGGGGGCGCGCACCCTGCCCGCCGACCAGCTGACGCCGCAGCGCCGCCACGAGATCGGCCGCGAGCTTCAGACGCTGGAGCATCGCATCGGCGGCACGGCCACCGTCTCGACAGGCCCGGCGGACAGCGCCGCGACCCTGCTCAACAACGGCGGCGATCAGGTGACCCAGGTCGGCGGCGAGGTCTGGGCCCGCGTCGGCGGCGACAACAACGGCCGCCCGGTCCAGGTCTTCGCCCGCGCTTATCAGACGCTGGACGCCGACACCGGCCCCACCGGCGGCGAGAGCACGCAAGGCTGGGTCGGCGTGCGCTGGAAGCCCTTCACCGAGACCAATCTGTCGCTGGAGGCCAGCCGCCTGATCGCCATCGGCGACGCGGCGCGGGACGACACCATGCTGCGCGCCGCCTGGTCGGCGGACGTGGGCGGCGATCTGCGCTACGACCGCGACAGCTGGCCCTCAGCCCACGTCTATGTGGACGCGGCTCGCCTGCTGGAGGACGAGCAGACCTATGTGGTCGCCGACGCCAACCTGGGCTGGACCTGGGTGACGAGCAAGAGCCGCCGCGACACGCTCACCGCCGGGGTGGGCGTGCGCGCCGACTACGACAGCCTGCGGGCCGAGGAATGGGCCGTCGCCGCCGGCCCCCGCGTCGCCTGGCGCCATTGGATGGGCGGCGATGACCTGCGCGCGCCGGGAAGCTATCTGGATGTTTCGCTGGGGTACTATGTGCCCATCGGCGACGGCCCGCGAGATGAGGGGATCGTGGCGGCGGTGACGGTGGGGTTCTAGCCGTCAGGGCGGAGTTCGATCAGGACCTCGCCCTCAGCCAGCCTTTTCTCAGCTTCGACCCAAACCGCCTCGATCCGACTGAGCAGGTCGGCGTTGGTGCAGTTGCCGAACCTGATCCAAATCAACCGCGCGCCTGCGGGGTGTCGGTCAGGGCGAGGAAGTCCTCATCCCGGCTGATGACGACAGCATTGTCACGACAGGCCTCCGCCCAGATCACGCCATCTGCCGCGGCGCTCAGTCCAAGATCACGAGCGTGAACGGCGTCACATCCCCGGGCCCTCAGCACTTCCGCCAGACGCGGCGGAAGCTGCTGATCGACCAGGAACCTCACGCGGCAGTGACGACCGCGTGGTCCACCTCCCTCGCCGCATAGGCGAGGCAGGCGGAGATATCCTCCGCCTCGAGGTCGGGGTGATGTTCGAGGATCGACGCCGGAGTCTCTCCCGCCGCCAGCATGCCAAGGACATCGCTGACGCGGATGCGCAGCCCCCGGATACAGGGGCGTCCCCCGCACTGATCGGGGCGAACAGTGATGCGGTCGAGATCGCTCATGCGCTCAGTATGGCGCAAAGCGACGCGGTCAGAAAATCGAGGCTATGCCTCAATCCTCATCCATCTTCAGCGCCGCGATGAAGGCTTCCTGCGGGATTTCGACCTTGCCGAACTGCCGCATGCGCTTCTTGCCTTCCTTCTGCTTCTCCAGAAGCTTCTTCTTCCGGGTGGCGTCGCCGCCGTAGCATTTGGAGGTCACGTCCTTGCGCAGGGCGCGGACGGTTTCGCGGGCGATGATCTTGCCGCCGATGGCGGCCTGGATCGGGATCTGGAACATGTGCGGAGGGATCAGCTCCTTCATCTTCTCGACCATGCCGCGGCCGCGGGTCTCGGCGCGGGTGCGGTGAACCAGCATCGACAGGGCGTCGACCGGCTCGGCGTTGACCAGGATGGACATCTTCACGAGGTCACCGGTCTTGTATTCCGTGATCTCGTAGTCGAACGAGGCGTAGCCCTTCGAGATCGACTTCAGGCGGTCGTAGAAGTCGAACACGACCTCGTTCAGCGGCAGTTCGTAGACGACCATGGCGCGGGCGCCGACCCAGGTCAGTTCCTTCTGCTCGCCGCGACGGTCCTGGCAGAGCTTGATGACGCCGCCGAGGTATTCCTCCGGCGTCATGATGGTGGCCTTGATCCACGGCTCCTCGATCTCGAGGATCTGCATGACGTCGGGCAGGTCGGCCGGGTTGTGCAGGTCGATGGTCGTGCCGTCGCGCTGCTTGATCTTGTAGACGACCGAGGGGGCCGTCGCGATCAGGTCGAGATTGAACTCGCGGCTGAGACGCTCCTGGATGATCTCCAGATGCAGCAGGCCGAGGAAGCCGCAGCGGAAGCCGAAGCCGAGGGCGGCCGAGCTCTCCATCTCATAGGTGAAGGAGGCGTCGTTCAGGCGCAGGCGGGCGATGGCCGCGCGCAGGTCCTCAAAGTCGGCGGCGTCCACCGGGAAGAGGCCGCAGAAGACCACTGACTGGACTTCCTTGAAGCCCCTGAGCGGTTCGGCGGTCGGCTTCTTCTCGTCGGTGATGGTGTCGCCGACGGCGGCGTGGGCGACTTCCTTGATCTGGGCGGTGATGAAGCCGACCTCGCCCGGGCCGAGCTGGTCGACCGGGGTGTTCTTGGGCAGGAAGACGCCGACGCGGTCGACCAGGTGGGTCGAGCCATTCTGCATGAATTTCACGCGCTGGCCGGCCTTCAGCGTGCCGTCGAAGACGCGGACCAGCAGCACGACGCCGAGGTAGGGGTCGTACCAGGCGTCGACCAGCATGGCCTTCAGCGGCGCGTCGAGATCGCCCTTCGGCGCCGGGAGGCGGGTGACGATGGCCTCGAGCACCTCCTCGATGCCGATGCCCGACTTGGCCGAGGCCATGACGGCCTCGGAGGCGTCGATGCCGATGACGTCCTCGATCTGGGCCTTGACCCGCTCGGGCTCGGCGGCGGGCAGGTCGATCTTGTTCAGGACCGGCACGATCTCGTGGTTGTTGTCGATCGCCTGATAGACGTTGGCCAGGGTCTGGGCCTCGACGCCCTGGGAGGCGTCGACGACCAGCAGCGAGCCTTCGCAGGCGGCCAGCGAGCGCGAGACCTCATAGGCGAAGTCGACGTGGCCGGGCGTGTCCATCAGGTTCAGGACGTAGTCGAGCCCGTCCTTGGCCTTGTAATTGAGGCGCACGGTCTGCGCCTTGATGGTGATGCCGCGCTCTTTCTCGATGTCCATGTTGTCCAGCACCTGGGCGGACATTTCACGCGCGGTCAGGCCGCCCGTGTACTGGATCAGGCGGTCGGAGAGCGTGGACTTGCCGTGGTCGATGTGGGCGACGACGGAGAAGTTGCGGATGCGTTCGATCGGGGTGGTCGGCATGGTCCGGCGCGCCTAGCACGACAGGCGGGAAAGCGCCAACGGAACGGCGAAATCAACTGTCTCCGCCACTGATTTCGTTACGGATTACGAACTCGTAAGGCGCCGCTTTGAGGTTTCCGACCGGCCGGGGAACCGCTATTCAACGACGGATGACAACCGGACGCCCGCAAAGGCGTTCATTTGCCCGGCCGCGGCCTCCCGCGCGGCCGCCAAGGGGATCGCACGTGCCGAACATGCTTCGCAGCCGCTGGACCATCGCCGCCCTCCTGATGACGACCGCCCTGGGCGTCGCATCCTGCAAGAAGCCGGAGGAGGCCGCAGCGCCCTCCCGCCAGACGGTGACCGCCGCGACGGTGACGCAGGTCGCCCTGCCCCGCACGGTGACCGCCTCGGGCAGCGTCTCGGCCTGGGAAGAGGTGCCGGTCGGCGCCGAGACCGGCGGACTGGTCGCCACCGGCGTCTTCGTGGACGAGGGCAGCTGGGTCCGGCAGGGCCAGCCGCTGGTGCAGCTGAACGACGCCCTCCTGCGCGCCCAGCTGCGCCAGCAGGAGGCGCAGGTGCAGACCGCGCGGGCCAACACCGCCCGCGACGACGCCGCCCTGGCCCGGGCGCAGGAGCTGAAGGAGCGGGGCTTCCTGAGCCAGGCCTCGCTGGACACGGCCCTGGCCAACCAGCGGTCGTCGCAGGCCAGTCTGGCGGCGGCGCTGGCGGCCCTGTCGGAGACCCAGACCCGGCTGAACCAGAGCGTCATCCGCGCGCCCGTGGCGGGCCGCATCATCAGCCGCAGCGTGACCCGCGGCCAGATCGTCGCCGCCGGAACCGAGCTGTTCCGCATGGTGCGCGACGGCCGTCTGGAGCTGGACGCGCAGGTGCCCGAGACGGAACTGCCGCTGGTCGCCGCCGGCCAGACCGCGACCATCGTCTCGGATCAGAACGGCAGCACCACGGGCTCGGTCCGGATCGTGACGCCGGAGGTCGACCCGCAGACCCGTCTGGGCGTGGCCCGGATCACCCTGTCCCCGAGCTCGGCGCTGAAGCCGGGCAATTTCGCCCGCGCCACCATCAACGTCGGCGCGGCCCCCGCCCTGATCATTCCGGCGGCCGCCGTCGTGTTCCGCGAGGGCAAGCCGGGCGTCTATGTGATCGGCCAGAACAACGCCGTGCACTTCACCCTGGTCGAGACGGGCGCACGCAGCGGCGACAACGTCGCCGTGACCGGCGGCCTTCAGGCCGGGCAGCGGGTGGTGGTCTCGGGCGCCGGCTTCCTCGGCGACGGCGACCTGGTCACGATCGGACAGCCGGCGCGTCCGGCGATGACGGCCAACCAGTAGGCCGCCGCCATGAATTTCCAGAACATCTCGTCCTGGTCGATCCGGAACCCGATCCCGATCGTCCTGCTGTTCATCGTCCTCACGATCGCGGGGCTCAGCAGCTATTTCAAGCTGCGGACCAACAACTTCCCCGACGTCGACCTGCCGGTGGTGGCCGTCACGGTGGTCCAGTCGGGCGCCGCGCCGACCGAGATGGAGACCCAGGTCACCCGCCTGGTCGAGGACTCCGTCGCGGGCCTGGGCCAGGTCAAGCACATCACCTCGACGGTCAATGAGGGGGTGTCGACCACCTCGATCGAATTCCAGCTGGGCGTGGAGCTGGAAAAGGCCACCAACGACGTCCGGAACGCGGTGTCCGGCATCCGCCAGAACCTGCCCGCCGACGTTCAGGAACCCATCGTCCAGCGCATCGAGTTCACGGCGATCCCCTTCGCCAACTATGTGGTGCGGGCGCCGGGCATGAGCCCCGAGGAGCTGAGCTGGTTCGTCGACAACACCGTCGCCAAGCGGCTGCTGTCGGTGAAGGGCGTCAGCCAGGTCAGCCGTGACGGCGGCGTGAGCCGGGAAATCCGCATCAAGCTGGACCCGGCCCGGCTTGAGGCTGCGGGCGTCACGGCCGCGGCGGTGTCCAACCAGCTGCGCACCCAGAACATCAACCTGCCCGGCGGCCGGGGCGAGATCGCCGGACGCGAGCAGGCGATCCGCACGGTCGGCTCGGCGAAGTCGGTCGAACAGCTGCGCGAGACCCTGATCCCGGTCGGGTCGCGGAGCGTGCGGCTGGGCGACCTGGGCGAGGTGACCGACGAGTGGTCGGAGCAGCGCGGCCGCGCCCGCTTCAACGGCCAGGAGGTCGTCGGCTTCGGCATTTCACGCGCCATCGGCTCGTCGGAGGTCGGCGTGTACCACGCGACCCAGGACGCCATCGCCGCACTGGACGCCGAGCGCGCCGACGTGACGATCGAGGAGGTGGCCAACACCACCGATGACGTCATCAACAATTTCCACGCCTCGGTCGAAGCCCTTGTGCTGGGCGCCCTGCTGGCCGTGGCCGTCGTCTTCGTCTTCCTTCGGGACTGGCGGGCGACCCTGATCGCCGCCGTCGCCATGCCGCTGAGCCTGATCCCGACCTTCTGGGTCATGGACCTGATGGGGCAGTCGCTGAACGTGGTGTCCCTGCTGGCCCTGTCGCTGACGGTCGGCATCCTCGTCGACGACGCCATCGTGGAGATCGAGAACATCGTCCGGCATATCCGCGACGGGAAGGCGCCCTATCCGGCCGCCATCGAGGCGGCGGACGAGATCGGCCTGGCGGTGATGGCAACCACGGCGACGCTCGTGGCGGTGTTCGCCCCGACCGGCTTCATGCCGGGCATCGTCGGCCAGTTCTTCGTCAGCTTCGCCATCGCCGCCTGCGTCAGCGTGCTGTTCTCCCTGCTGGTGGCGCGGACCCTGACGCCGCTGATGGGCGCCTATCTGCTGAAGCGCGACCAGGGCAAGGAGCACAAGGACCCGTTCTGGATGGGCCCGTACCTGCGTGCGCTGGAGTGGGCGCTGGGCGATCGCGGCAAGACGGTTCCCGGCGAGCCGGTCGCGCCGCCGCGCCGCAAGCCGCCCTTCCTGAAGCGGGTCCGCGCGCGCTTCTGCGATCACCGGCTGTGGGTGATGGGTATGGGCGCCGCCTTCTTTGTCGGCTCCCTGGTCCTGGCGGCCTTCCTGCCGAGCGAGTTCATCCCGGTCGAGGACCAGTCGCGCTCGTCGCTGACGATCCAGCTGCCGCCCGGCACCACCCTGGATGAAACCGACGCCGCCGTGCAGCGGATCAATACCGAGCTGATGAAGCGGCCGGAGGTGCGCTCCGTCTATTCCTCGATCGGGTCGGCCACGGTCAGCTTTGGACCGGGCGGCGGCGGCGGTGCGGGCGAGGTGCGCAAGGCCTCCCTGACCGTCAACCTGGTCCCGCGCGCGGACCGCAGCATCAGCCAGCAGGCATTCGAACAGAGCTTCGGCCCGGTGCTGCGCGCCATCCCGGGCGCCCGCAGCCAATTCGGCGCCGCCGGCGCCGGCGGCTCCGGCCTGATCGCCATCGCCCTGGTCAGCGACGACCCGGCGGCGCTGGAACAGGCCTCGGCCGAGGTCGAGCGCGGCATGCGCGACATCAAGGGCGTGGCCAACGTCATCTCCTCCTCGGCGCTGGTGCGACCGGAAATCCTGATCACGCCCAAGGCAGACATCGCCGCCCTGCAGGGGGTCTCGACCCAGGACATCAGCCAGGTCGCCCGCGTGGCCACCCTGGGCGACGCCGACCAGCTGCTGCCCAAGTTCAACCTGGGCGACCGTCAGGTGCCGATCCGCGTCATGCTGCGCGAGGAGGCCCGGACCGATCTCGCGATCCTGGAGAACCTGAAGGTGCCGACCGCATCGGGCGGCGCGGTTCCCCTGTCCGCGGTGGCCGACATCGGCTTCGGCGCCGGTCCGAACCAGATTGACCGTCTGGACCGCCGCCGGGTGTCGAACATCACCGCCGAGATCAGCGGCACGACCTTCAGCGAGGCGACCAAGGCGATCGACGAACTGCCGGCGATGCAGAACCTGCCCGAGGGCGTGGAGCAGCAGCTGACCGGCGACGCCGAGAGCAACGCCGAACTGGGCGCCGGATTCGCCTTCGCGATCGTGACGGGCATCCTGCTGATGTATGTGGTGCTGGTGCTGCTGTTCGGCAGCTTCTTCCACCCGATCACCATCCTGGCGGCGCTGCCGGTGTCCTTCGGCGGGGCCTTCTTCGCCCTGCTGATCACCGGAAAGTCGATGTCCATGCCGGCCCTGATCGGCATCATCATGCTGACCGGGATCGCGGCGAAGAACTCCATCCTGCTGGTCGACTATGCGATCATGGCCATGCGGGACGGCATGACCAAGCGCGAGGCCCTGATGGACGCCGCCCACAAGCGGGCGCGGCCGATCATCATGACCACCTTCGCCATGGGGCTGGGCATGCTGCCCATCGCCGCCGCGCTGGGCGAAGGCACCGCCTTCCGCTCGCCGATGGCCATCGCCGTGATCGGCGGCCTGATCACCTCGACCGCGCTGAGCCTGCTGTTCGTGCCGGTGGTGTTCAGCCTGATCGACGGGGCGAAGACCCGGCTGGAGCGGCGCATGGCCAAGCTGTTCCATGCCCAGCGGGGGCATCATGAGGACGACGCGCCGGCGGCGGAGTGACGTCCCTTGTCGGCTGGTGGCCGGCAGCCGGTGGCTGGTGAAGAGTGAGTCGTGAGTGGTGAGTGGGGGGCGGCCCGCCCCTCGGCCCCACTTCGCTCCCTGGCCTGACCCGCACGCGGAAGCGGCTTCCGCCCGCGGCGCGTAGGGACCGGCTCCGGAATGCATGACAGCAGGAATGCGGACGTGATGGCGTAATCCGCAAGCGGCCAATCCCGGCCGTCGTCCGCTCACCCCTCACCACTCACTCGTCGGCCATCCCGGGTATCGCCCAAAACAAAACCGGCCGGGGTCGCCCCCGGCCGGTTCCTCGTTTCAGCGAGGCTGAAGCGATCAGTACTTCACGCGGAGCGTCACACCGTAGGTGCGCGGCTGGCCGAGGAAGGCGTCGTAGGTCTGGGTGTCCAGATTGCCGTTGTAGTAGGTGCCCGGGTGGGTGCCGCCCGACTGCAGCGTCGACTGGAAGGCGGAGCCTTGCAGCGGCGCGTTGTAGGCGACCTGGACATACTCCTCGTCGGTCAGGTTCTGGCCCCAGATGTCGAGGGTCCAGCGCTCGTCGTCGGTGCCGATCGAGATGCGGCCGTTCACGGTGGTGAAGGCGTCCTGCATCTTCCAGGGCAGCAGATCCGAGCCGGTGTTGTACTCGCTCATGTACTTGGCCGAGAGGCTGAAGCCGACGCGGCCGCCGTTGCCGATGCTGCGATCATAGTTGATCGAGGCCGAGGCCGACCATTCCGGCGCGAACGAGGCCCGCGAACCCGGCAGCAGCGACAGCTGCGGGAAGTTGCCCGGGTTGGTCAGGTCCGCCGCGGTGAAGGCGCCGTACTGGGTGTCCGTGTAGGTCACGCCGCCGCTGAGGCTCAGGCCCTCGACCGGGGTGAACCACAGGAAGTCGGCGTCCACACCGCGCGAGGTCAGCTCGGGGATCGACTCCACCACGAAGGCGGTGCCGAGGAAGGTGTTGAGCTGGAAGTCGCTGAAGGTCTGGTCGAAGTAGGTCGCGTTCAGCAGCAGGGTGCGGTCGACCAGGGTCATCTTCACCCCGGCTTCATAGCTGTCGACGACTTCCGACGGGAACAGCAGCGAAGCCGTCGGGGTGATGCCGGTCTGCACCCGGTCCAGGTTGTAGCCGAAGCTCTTGTAGCCGCGGGCGTACGACACATAGGTCATGACCGAGTCGTTCAGACGGTACGACGCCTTGATGGTGCCGCTCAGTTCGCCGTCGTCGAAGCTCTCGGAGATGTTCCGGTTGTTGTAGGCGGCGTTGGCCCAGGGCAGGCAGGCGTTGCCGACGATGGTCGACGCGGCCGACGGACCCAGGGCGCCCGCGATGGCGGCGGCGTTGGCGCCGAAGGCGGCGCAGGTCGCGCCGTTGCCGTTCACGTTGCGCTGACGGGCTTCCAGGCTCTTGTCGTCCAGGGTGTACCGCAGGCCCAGGGTCAGGTCGAACCGGTCGGTGACGTGCCAGGAGTTGTTGGTGAAGATGGCGTAGGAGGTCGACTCCTGCTCGTAGAAGTCCTCCACGCCCTGGCCGACGATGAAGCCGGGACCGGTGGCCGGAACGGCGCCGTACAGACAGCCGCCGAGGCCCGCGGCGGTCTGGCCGGTCGCGGTGAAGCAGCCGACCCGGCCCGGGTTGATCGGGATCGGGCCCGGAGGCGTCGGGGTCGAGGCGGTCGCGGCGTTCAGCTGGGCCGTCAGCAGCAGCGACAGCAGCGGGCCGTAGTCGGCGCCGAAGTAGTAGCTGTCGGCGCGGCCGATGCGCTCACGGGTGGCGAACAGGCCGACCAGCCAGTCGAAGCGGTCGTTCGAACCGGCCAGACGCAGTTCCTGGGTCAGGTTGTCGACCGAGTAGCCGTAGTCGCCATCCTGTTCGCGATACAGGATGTCGGCGCCGGTGTAGTCGATGTCCATGCCGATTTCGCCGTTCCAGTCGCGCCACGACGTGATCGACGTCAGGGTGGCGCCGCCGAACAGCGACGGCAGATCGATGTTCGCCTCGACCGAGACGCCCATGTCATGGATTTCCTGGCCGGTGCCGCGGTTGGCGAACGCCTGGCGCGAGTACGGCAGGGCGCCGTAGCCGGTGGCCGGCGGACGCTGGCCGGTGCCGTTCGACAGCATGTCGATGAACGGATAGGTCGGGCCGGTGCGCAGCTGGACGCCGACGCAGCAATATTCGTCGCGCGTGGTGTAGTCGCCGATCACCCGGATCGAGGTGTTGTCGTTCGGCAGCCACAGCAGCTGACCGCGGGTGGTGAAGAAGTCCTGGTTCTGGTCGTCGGTGTTGGCGCGCGGGCCGTCACCGGTGTCGACGTCGTAGAAGCCGTTGCGCACACGGCGTCCGGCGTACAGGCGGAAGGCCAGCTGGTCGGTCAGGGGACCGGTCACCGAGCCCGAGGCGCCCATGGCGCCGTAGTTGCCGCCGGTCAGCTCACCCGAGAAGCCGGGGGTGAAGGACGGCGCCTCGGTCAGGATGTTGATGACGCCGGCCGAGGTGTTCTTGCCGAACAGGGTGCCCTGCGGCCCCTTCAGCACTTCGATGCGGCTCATTTCGCCCAGGTCGCCGAAGCCGACCGAGTTGCGCGAACGGTAGACGCCGTCGATCACGACGCCGACCGAGCTTTCCAGGCCGGGGTTGTCGCCGACGGTGCCGACGCCGCGGATACGGGCGGTGGTGGAGGCCTCCGACTGGGTCGAGGTCACGGTCATGCCCGGCGTCAGGATCTGCAGATCCTTGATGTCGCGGACGCCCGCGTTCTCCAGCGCCTCGGCCGGCAGGCTGGTGACCACGATCGGCACGTCCTGCAGGTTCTGCTCGCGCTTCTGGGCGGTGACGATGATGTCGTCGATGGTTGCCGGACTACCCTGGTCCTGCGCCGCCGCGACGCCGGCGAAGCCGAAGACGCAGGCGCTGACGACAGCGGCCGAAACGGTGGTGCGAAGACTGTTGGTGAGGCGCATGCCCACTCCCCGACTGAGGCCGGGGCGCCGTGCTTCAACGGCGGCCGCGGCGTTTCCTGATCCCTTGGGCCGCGTTCTTGACGTGGAACGCGATACTCCAGTCGTTTGGGTAACTCAGGCGGGACTCACCGACAAGAAGCGCCGTTCCGCCGCGCCGCATTTCATCGTTAGGCGAAGCCGAACTGTGACGCAAAAGCGACAAAAAGCGATGACGTTAGGTCAATATTCGCTCAATCCGCCCCGGTTTCAGCGTCAGGGCCGACCATTTTTTTGCGCCGACGGGCGGCGATCCCAAGAACTATTGCGCCAGTGATCGCTGATAACATAGAGCCGCCGAGCACGCCGATCTTCACCTCGACCTGCTCCGGAGAGTCGATCGCGCCGGGGAAGGCCAGGATGCCGATGAACAGGCTCATGGTGAAGCCGACCCCGCAGAGCAGGGCCACGCCGTAGAGTTCGAGCCAGGTCGCCCCGGTCGGACGACGGCCGATGCCGGTGACGGCGGCCAGGGCGGCCGCGCCCAGAACGCCGACCTGCTTGCCGATGAACAGGCCCAGGGCGATGCCCAGAACCAGGGGCGCGAAGGCCTGCTCGATCGACAGGCCGGCGAAGCTGACCCCGGCCTTGGCGAAGGCGAAAAGGGGCAGGATGACGTAGGCGACATAGGGGTGCAGGTCGTGCATCGCCTCCTGCAGCGGGCTCTGCCCGTCGCAGCGGCGGTCGTTGACCGGCACGATGGCCGCGAAGGCCACGGCGGTCAGGGACGTCGACAGGCCCGACTGCACGGTCAGATACCAGACCAGACCGAAGCCGAGGACCCAGAACGGCGACGGAATCTTCTTCCACCGGGCGACCAGGAAGCCGGCGACCAGCAGGGCCCCGACCCAGATCAGCGGCCCGACCTGGACCCCGCTGGAGAAGAGGACAGCGATCAGGGCGATGGCGCCGAGGTCATCCACGATGGCCAGGGTCAACAGGAAGACCCGCAGCGACGACGGCAGGTTGCGCGCCACCATGGCGAAGACGGCGAGGGCGAAGGCGATGTCGGTGGCCAGCGGGATCGGCCATCCGGCGTGCGGCCCGGCGAAGGCGGTCGAGAAGACCAGATAGACCAGGGCCGGAGCCACCATGCCGCCGACGGCGGCCAGCACCGGCGTCGCCAGCTTGCGCGGATCGCTCAGTTCGCCGCGCAGGATCTCGTATTTGATCTCCAGGCCGACGACGAGGAAGAAGATGGCCATCAGGCCTTCCTTGATCCACTCGGAGATCGTCAGCTCCAGCATGATCGGTCCGAGCTGGACCACATGCTCGCTCTTCAGCCAGCCGAAATAGTCGGCCGACCACGGCGAGTTGGCGACCACGAGGGCGAGCAGGGCGGCGAAGCCCAGCACCGTGCCCGAGCCGGCCTCCGTCTTCAGGAATTCAAGCGTGAGTTTGCGCGCCATGTCGCCTCCGGACCAAAGGGGGTTTCATGACGCCAGGTTATCGACGGGCGCCGGACCGGGTTCGCCGCGGGGGCGCCGGCCTGGCCGGGTCCGCGAGCAGACCGGCCTGATGTCTGCCTTTACAATACGGAGGGCGGCCGGAGGTTCAAGGCTTCGCAGTTGCGAAAGCGGCTTTGAGGCCGCATGTGGCGGCCATGCCCGTGTCCGCCCGCTACCGCCCCGAACCGCATTTCTCCGCCCTGGGCGACGAATACGGCGACGCCGTACACGCGGCGAGCTTCCCCCAGACCGTGCTGCGCTTCCGGAATGACCGCGCCGCGGCGACCGTCGGACTGGAGACCCTGACCGACGTGGAGTGGATCGCGCATTTCGCCCGCTTCACGCCCCTGCCCGACCAGCCGGGCCCGATCGCCATGCGCTATCACGGCCATCAGTTCCGGACCTACAATCCGGAGCTGGGCGACGGGCGAGGGTTTCTGGCGGCGCAGCTGAGGGAAACGCCGGGCGCTCAAGCCGCGAGCGACCGCGTCGCGAGCGATAGCGCCCTTCCGGGAAGACTTCTTGATCTGGGCTCCAAGGGGTCGGGCACGACGCCGTGGTCGCGCACCGCCGACGGCCGCCTGACCCTCAAGGGCGGCGTGCGCGAGGTGCTGGCGGCCGCGATGCTGGAGGCCCAGGGCGTTCCGACCAGCCGCGCCTTCAGCCTGATCGAGACCGGCGAGGCGCTGGAGCGGGGCGACGAGCCCTCGCCCGCCCGGTCAGCCGTTCTGGTGCGCCTGTCGCACAGCCACATCCGCTTCGGCACCTTCCAGCGCGCAGCCTATTTCGGCCGGACGGACATGCTGGAGACGCTCGTGGAGCATGCCCGGTCCCTGTACCATCCGCAGGTCGCCGCCGGAGACGTCGCCGGCTTCATGGCCGCCGTCGTCGACGCCTCGGCCCGGCTGACGGCGCGCTGGGTCGCGGCGGGCTTCGTGCACGGCGTGCTGAACACCGACAATCTGAACGTCACCGGCGAGAGCTTCGACTACGGCCCCTGGCGGTTCCTGCCCTGGTACGAACCCGGCTTCACGGCGGCCTATTTCGACCAGACCGGCCTCTACGCCTTCGCGCGCCAGCCGGAGGCGGTGTTCTGGGCCCTGACCCAGCTGGGCGGCGCGCTGAAGCCGATCGCGGACGCGGAGCGCCTGACGGCGGCGCTGAACGGGTTCGGCCAGGCCTATATCCGCGAACTGCGCGCGGCCTTCCTGATGCGGCTGGGCGTGAAGAGCCTCGGCGAGGCCGCCGACCAGCGGCTGCTCGACACCACCCTGGCCCTGCTGCGCGAGGTCGGGGAGGCCGGTCGCTGGGAGCCCGTGTTCCACGACTGGTTCGGCGGCTTCGCCTCGGCCGCGCGGGCGGTGGCCGGACCGCGCGCAAAGCTGTGGCAGGGCAAGACGTTCGACAATTTCCGGTATTCGCTGTTCGAGCACGAACCCGACCGACCGGAGCGGCTGGAGAACCCGGCCTTCGCCGAACCGGAGCCGGAGGAGATGCTGATCGACGAGGTCGAGGCGATCTGGGCCGCCATAGCCGAGGCGGACGACTGGGCGCCCTTCCACGAAAAACTGGCGCGACTGGCGGCGATCCGGACCGCGCGAGCCCCGTAGACGCCCGCCACAGCGGGATTTGAGCAAGCGTGCTTGTCATCGTGTCAAAGACGCTTGACTAACTTGGACAGTGATGTAAAACACCCTTGTCACAACGACAGGGAGCCTTGTCATGACCAAGTCGATATCCGAACAGGACTGGCGCTCGCCGGGCGCCGCCACCTTCATGCTGCTGATCGTCGTCGTCCTCGCGGGCGGCCTGACGGACCCGTTGCCGCTCTGGCCGGCCAACTGGGGCGACGCCCCCTCGATCGGCGCCGCGGCCATCGTGGTCGCCCTGGTCAACGCCCTGATCAGCTTCAGCCGCCGCTATGGATGGGACAGCCAATGATCCCCGCCCATCCGATCCGGGCCATGCGTCAGGCCCAGAGCCTGACCCAGGCCGAACTGGCCGAGCGGCTCGGCATCTCCCTGCGCACGCTGAGAGCGCTGGAGAACGGCCGCTACGATCCGTCGGTCACCCTGGCCTGCCGGGTCGCCCGACACCTGCAGACCCCGGTGGAAGCCCTCTTCCATCCCTGAACAGGGCCCCAGGCCCATCCCGCCGGGACTCGCCCCGGCCCCTGCCTTCACATCTAAGGAACACGACCATGACCACCAGCACCCTGGGGCGCGCTGTCGCCTGCCTGGAAGCCTTCGCCGCCGGCCTTTGCCTGACGATCGTCGCCTCGGCCTTCCTGTCCGCCGTCGACGCCCAGACCACGCCGCCGTCCGCGCCGGTCGCGGCCGTCAGCACCCCCGCCTGAGCCCCGGCCCGGGACCCGGTCGGGGACTGCTGACAGCAGGCTGGCGGCAGGGTGGCGGTAGATCCGGAAGGGGTCGGCGCAGCGCCGGCCCCTCGCCCGCCGGAGATCGCCATGACCTGCCCGCCCCCGCCGCGCGTTCCGCCGCTTAACGCTCGGGAAACGCCGGTCGCATTACAATGTTTTATAGATAAGGCCACGCTTTGGCCGCGGGGTGATGTCACAGGAAAGTCACGGATGGTTACGCCCCCGCTTCACGCCCTTGCAAAAGGGACCGGCCGATCCGATCTCGCGACTGTTGCAAATAACAAGAGCGCCACATCGGCGTCATCGAAAATGACTTCTCAGACCCTCACCCCCGCCCGCGCGCGGCTGAACGCCAGCTACCGGAACCTGACCCTGTGGACCCTGCAGGGCTGGATCGCGATGTTCTTCGTCGCGGCCGGCTACGCCAAGATCAGCGAGCCGTTCGCCAATCTGATCAACCTGATGCGCTGGCCCGCCTTCGCGCCGGAGAATTTCGTGCGCGGCCTCGGCGTCGCCGAGATGGTGCTGGCCGCCCTTATGCTGGCGCCCGTCCTCTCGTGGAGACACGGCCGCCCGCTGCTGGTCGTCGCCGCCTCGGGCCTGCTGGTGCTCGAAACGGTCATGCTGGCCGTTCACGCCTTCGGCCTGGACGCCGGCCCGGCCGTCACCAACCTGATCCTGGTCGCCATGACCGCCCCGGTGCTGTGGATGCGGGCGCGGGAAGTGCGCTGAACGCTTCAGCCCGATACCGCCTCCCGTTAAGCTCGCCTGACTGGAGACGGACATGACAGAAGCACGCGACGGCGGCGCCGATATCGAGGCCGTTTTCAGAAACGGCCTCTCGGGTTACGGCAAGGCTCCCTACCTCACCACGAACGATCTGCTGGCGCTGTCCGAACGGTGCCTTGGGGCTGATCGCGTCATCTGCAATATCGAGGCGTTCGAGATTGACGGTGAGCACGACGTCGCGCGGCTCGACCTCAGCCTGCACGGCGAGACGCCCGATCAGAAGCTCGAATCCTGGTCGGTCAGGGCGCAGGATTCGCATCGGCTGGTCGGCGATCTCGTCAGGACCGCGTTGCAGGAAACCAACCCTGTCATGTTCGCGGTCTGGCTCGATTGGGCTGACTAGCGACCGGGCCCGAAAGCTTCCCTTTACGTCCGCGTAAAGTTTGCGCTATGCCTTGCGCATGGCGACCGCTGACGATCACCGCACCTATTCCATCCGCCAGCTGTGCCGCGAGTTCAGCGCCACGGCGCGCGCCCTGCGGTTCTATGAGGACAAGGGGCTGCTGACGCCGGCGCGCAAGGGCCAGACGCGCGTCTACGACGCCCGCGACCGCGCCCGCCTGAAACTGATCCTGCGCGGCCGCCGCATCGGCTTCAGCCTGCAGGAGATCCAGTCGATGCTGGATCTGTATGACCGCAAGGACCACAACGCCCATCAGATGGCCGTGGCCCTGCGCCAGCACCGCGCCCAGATCGCGGCGCTGAAGCAGCAACTCGAAGACATCGAAGGCGCCATCGAGACGGCGGAAGAAGCCTGCCGCTGGATGGAGGAGAAGCTGGGCGAATACCGCCCCGACCTCCTGCCCGGCGCCGACGAATACGCGAGCCTGATGAAGGCCCGCCTCAACACCGAACACCACCACCAGCCCTTCAAAGCGAGAGCCTGATCATGGCCTACAAGGCGCCTGTCCGCGACCTGACCTTCATCCTGTCCGAAGTGCTGGAGATCGATCGCTACACCAACCAGCCCGGCTTCCAGGACGTGTCCTCGGAGCTGGCCCAGCAGATCCTCGAAGAGGCGGGCAAGTTCGCCGACGAGGTCATCGCCCCGATCAACAATCCGGGCGACAAGGAAGGCTGTCATTGGGCCGACGGCGGCGTGGTCACCACGCCCAAGGGCTGGAAGGAAGCCTATCACCAGATGGTCGAGGCCGGCTGGCCCTCGCTGATGATGGACCCGGCCTACGGCGGCCAGGGCATGCCCTCGGTCATCGGCTCGGCCGTGGGCCAGTTCACCGCCGGCGCCTCGGCGGCCTTCTCGATGTACCCCGGCCTGACCGCCGGCGCCTGGGCCGGCATCCACGCCAACGCCTCGGAAGAACTGAAGCAGAAATACCTGCCTAAGATGTCGACCGGCGAATGGACCGGCACGATGAACCTGACCGAACCGCAGTGCGGCACCGATCTGGGCATGGTGCGCACCAAGGCCGTGCCGAACGGCGACGGCAGCTATTCGATCACCGGCCAGAAGATCTGGATCTCGGCCGGCGAGCACGACTTCGCCGACAACATCATCCACACCGTGCTGGCCCGCGTCGAAGGCGCGGTCCCGGGCATCAAGGGCCTGTCGCTGTTCGTGGTGCCGAAATTCCTCGTCAACGAGGACGGCTCGCTGGGTGAGCGCAACACGCTGGAATGCGCCGGCCTCGAGCACAAGATGGGCATCCACGGCAACGCCACGGCGGTCATGCAGTACGACGGCGCCAAGGGCTGGCTGATCGGCGAGGAAGGCCGCGGCATGAACAACATGTTCGTGGTCATGAACGAGGCCCGCCTGGGCACCGGCCTGCAGGGCCTGGCGATCGGCACCGCCGCCTATCAGGCCGCCGTCGAGTTCGCCAAGGATCGCCTGCAGGGCCGCTCGCTGACCGGACCGAAGAACCCGGACGGCCCGGCCGATCCGATCATCGTCCACCCGGACGTGCGCCGCATGCTGCTGGAGGCCAAGGCCTTCGTCGAAGGCGGCCAGGCCTTCATCCTGTGGACCGCGCTCCAGGCCGACCTCGAGAAGTCGGAAGACGAAGCCGTCGCCCAGAAGGCCAAGGACTACATGGGTCTGCTCACCCCGGTGCTGAAGGCCTATCTGACCGACAAAGGCTTCCACGCCGCCTCGCTGGCCATGCAGGTCCACGGCGGCTCGGGCTACACCGAACACTTCCCGGCCTCGCAGTATCTGCGCGATGCGCGGATCACCATGATCTACGAGGGCACCAACGGCATCCAGGCGCTGGACCTGGTGGGCCGCAAGCTGCCGTCCGCCGGCGGCCGCGCCATCATGAGCTGGTTCGGCGAGATCGACGCCTTCGTCTCGGAGAATGGCGACGCCGGCGAGTCGGTGAAGCCCTTCATCGACGGTCTGGCCGATGTGAAGAAGAAGCTGCAGGACGGCACCATGTGGCTGATGCAGAACGGCATGGCCAATCCGGACAACGCCGGCGCCGCCTCCACCGACTATCTGAACATCTTCGGCCTGACCGCCCTGGCCTATGTCTGGGCCCAGATGGCCATCGCCGCCCAGAAGCAGATCGACGCCGGTTCGACCGATCCGTTCTACGCCGGCAAGCTGCAGACCGGCCGCTACTTCGTCGAGCGCATCCTGCCGGACGCCGCCGCGCATCTGGTCAAGATGAAGACCGGCGCGGACGTCCTGATGGACATGCCGGCGGACGCCTTCTGACGACGGATTTGACTGCCGTGGCGTGACCCCGGCAGCGACGGACTGAAAGACC
Organism: Brevundimonas sediminis; assembly: GCF_048799765.1. Taxonomy (NCBI): domain Bacteria; kingdom Pseudomonadati; phylum Pseudomonadota; class Alphaproteobacteria; order Caulobacterales; family Caulobacteraceae; genus Brevundimonas; species Brevundimonas sediminis. The sequence goes on along the minus strand of NZ_JBLYQK010000020.1, from coordinate 29,431 downwards.
CTCTCCCGACGGGAGAGGGCTTGAGCCTCCGGGAGCGAAGCGATCGGCAAGGCGAAAGGGTGAGGGTCGGCTTACGCCGACTGACACACCCGACCCTCATGCGACGGGGCTCCGCCCCGCCACCTTCTCCCGTCGGGAGAAGGATCTGGAGACTGATCATGAACGTCCTCAACAGCCCCGAACCCGCCTTCATGCAGGACGAGGAGATCACCCTCTTCTCGGACAGCGTCGGCAAATGGATCGACGAACACGCGCCGCTGGAGAAGGTCCAGCAATGGATCGCCGACAGCTCGGTGCCGCGCAAGCTGTGGAACGACGCCGGGGACGCGGGCCTGCTGGGCCTGTCGATGCCGGAAGAGGACGGCGGCTTCGGCGGCGACTATCGCCACGAGGTCGTGCTGATGCGCCAGCTGGGCTGGAAGGGCGCGGACCATTTCGGCATCTCGCTGCACAATGCGATCGTCATGCCCTACGTCTGGCACTACGGCACCGAGGAGCAGAAGCAGCGCTGGCTGCCGCGCCTGCTGACCGGTGAACTGGTCGGCGCCATCGCCATGACCGAGCCCGGCGCCGGGTCTGACCTGCAAGGCGTGAAGACCACCGCCATCAAACAGGGCGACCACTACGTCCTGAACGGCTCCAAGACCTTCATCACCAACGGCCAGCTGGCCAACTTCATCATCGTCGTCGCCAAGACCGACCCGTCGGAAGGCGCCAAGGGCACCAGCCTGATCGTGGTCGAGACCGACGGGGCCGAGGGCTTCGAGCGCGGCCGGAACCTGCACAAGATCGGCATGGAGGCCAACGACACCTCCGAGCTGTTCTTCAACGACGTGAAGGTGCCGCTGGAGAACGTCATCGGCGGGACCGAGGGGCAGGGTTTCATCCACCTGATGCAGCAGCTGCCGCAGGAGCGCCTGAACATCGCCATCCAGGGCGTCGCCGCCGCCGAGCGCGGGCTGGAATCGACCCTGGCCTACGTCAAGGAGCGCAAGGCCTTCGGCAAGCGGATCATCGACTTCCAGAACACCCAGTTCAAACTGGCGGAGGTGAAGACCAAGCTGACGGTCGCCAAGGTCTTCGTCGACCACTGCATGGGCCTGCACCTCGAGGGCAAGTTGGACGCCGCCACCGCCTCGATGGCCAAATACTGGGTCACCGACATCCAGGGCGAGGTCATCGACGAGATGCTGCAGCTGCACGGCGGCTACGGCTACATGAACGAGTATCCGATCGCCCAGCTGTACAAGGACGCCCGCGTCCAGCGCATCTACGGCGGCACCAACGAAATCATGAAGCTGCTGATCGCCCGGACGCTCTGACGACGGATCAAGGGCGACCGGAAGGCCACAGAGGCATACGATTCCGCCGGACAGCGTTCGACGCCCATTGATCGGGGAAGCTTTGCATTAACTAATCGCGCCCTCATCGGGGGGTGTGATCTTGGACATGCTGCTTTCAGCGGCCGCTACGGCGGGCGAGGCCCTGCGCGCGACGCCGGGCGAATTCTTCATTTTCGGCCTGACCCTGGCCGGGGTGGCGATCTTCCACCATCGAACCCTGCTGGTCGCCCTGGGCGGACTGGCGGCGACCTGCCTCTACAAGCTGGTCTTCACCGGCTTCAACGAGGGCCCGGGGCTGGAGGGGCTGATCGTCCACGCCGGCCACGAGGCCGTGCTGCTGAGCAACCTGATCCTGTTGCTTCTGGGCTTCGCCCTGCTGGCCAACCAGTTCGAGCGCAGCAACCTGCCCGAGGCCCTGCCGCGCATCCTGCCGGACGGCTGGACCGGCGGCCTCGCCCTGCTGGGGCTGGTCGCCCTGATGTCGGTCTTCCTGGACAACATCGCCGCCGCCATCATCGGCGGGGTGGCGGCGCGGCATGTGTTCAACGGCAAGGTCAGTCTCGGCTTCCTCGCCGCCCTCGTCGCCGCCGCCAATGCGGGCGGGGCGGGCAGCGTCCTGGGCGACACCACCACGACGATGATGTGGATCAGCGGGGTCTCGCCGTTCGACGTGATGAAGGCCTTCCTCGCCTCCGCCGTCGCCGTCCTGATCCTCGGGGTGCCGGCGGCGATCCAGCAGCACCGGCATGCGCCGATCCAGCCCCACGAGGCGCCGGACGCCCCGCGCGTCGACCGGGTCCGGACCGGGGTGGTGGTCTTCATCCTGCTGACCATGCTGGTGGTGAATTTCGCCGGGAACGCCTGGTATCCCGAATATCAGGACGCCGCGCCGTGGCTGGGCCTGAGCCTGTGGGCCGCCCTGATCCTGACCAGCGTGATCCGCACGCCGCGGCTGGCGGTGCTGGGCGACGCCTCGCGCAGCGCCCTGTTCCTGGCCGCTCTCGTTGCCACCGCCTCCCTGATGCCGGTGGAGCGCCTGCCGGAAGCCTCGTGGGAGACGGCCTTCGGCCTGGGCGTGCTCTCCTCGGTGTTCGACAACATTCCCCTGACCGCCCTGGCGCTGAAGCAGGGCGGCTATGACTGGGGCATCCTGGCCTTCGCCGTCGGCTTCGGCGGCTCGATGATGTGGTTCGGCTCCTCGGCCGGGGTCGCCCTGACCACCCTGTTCCCGGAAGGCCGGTCGGTCTGGGGCTGGCTCTGGAAGGGCTGGTATGTGCCGATCGCCTATGTCGCGGGCTTCGCGGTCATGCTGCACCTGACCGGCTGGAGCCCGACCACCACGCGGGCCGAGCGGGGCGACGCGGTCGCCGCCTCCGCGCCCCCTGCCTTCCTCGACGACGCCCTGCACAATGCGGGCGAGGCCGGCCGGGACCTGCTGTCGCAGTTGGGATGGGACGGGAGCGCGGGTGGGGAAGCCCTACCCATGGACGAGCCCGCACACTAGAACAGCCGGGTGATCCGTCTCCATATCCCCCAGCCCCTGTCCGCCGGCGCCCCCCTGGCGCCGACGCTCGACCAGTCCCGCTATCTCACGCAGGTGATGCGGCTGAAGGCGGGCGACGCGTTGCGGGTCTTCAACGGAAAGGACGGCGAGTGGCGCGTCAGCGTCGCCGAGGTGCTGAAGAAGGGTGTGGTGCTGAAGGCCGAAGACCAGGTTCGGGCGCAGATCAACCCGCCGGACGTGCATCTGGTCATCGCCACGGTGAAGAAGGCGGCGCTGGAGTTCGCGGTGGAGAAGGCGACGGAACTGGGCGCCGCGCGCATCCGGCTGATGACCACCGCCCGCACCCAGCCGCAGCACCTGCGCCTCGACCGGCTGGACGCCATCGCCGAGGAGAGCGCCGAACAGACCGGGCGGCTGGACGTGCCGCCGGTGGACAAGCCGCAGACCCTGGCCGCCCTGCTGGACGGCTGGGACGAGGGCCGCCGGCTGATGTTCTGCGACGAGACCGGCGGGGCGCCGGTGATGAGCGCGCTCGCCTCCTATGCGCCCTCTCCCGGTGAGGGAGGAGTTCCGTGGGCCATCCTGATCGGGCCGGAGGGCGGGTTCACGCCGGAGGAGCGGGAGCGGCTGCGGTCCCTGCCCTTCACCACCGCCGTGTCGCTGGGCCCGCGCGTGCTGCGGGCCGACACCGCCGCCACCACCGCCCTGACCCTGTGGCAGGCGGCGATCGGCGACTGGGACCGGGCGGACTTGCCGTAGAGCGGCGTTCCGGCACAATGGCCGGATGCTGATCGAGCTGGTCTTCGCGACCGTGATGGTCGTCCTGACGGTGGTGATCCACGGCGCGGGCCTGCTGGTGCTCAGCCGGATGCTGCGGGCGCTCGACGGTCATCACGAAGAGACCCGGGTCAGCCCGGCCTCGCTTCGCGGCGCCGCGATCGCCTGCCTGCTGGCCCTCGGACTGCTGACCCTGCACGGGCTGGAGATCTGGCTCTACGGCCTGCTGTACCTCGGCGTCGGCGCCATCGAGGGGCTGAGGGACGCGATCTATTTCTCGACCATCAGCTATGCCTCGATCGGTTATTCCGATGCGGTCGTCGACCGTCAGTGGCGGCTTCTGGGCGGAATCGAGGGGGTGAACGGCGCCCTGCTGCTGGGCTGGTCGATCGCCTTCTTCGTGACGGTGATGACCCGGTTCATGCCCCCGTCCCGAAAGCATCGTCAGCTTCCCCCTTGAGCCGGGCCGTCTTGTCGCCCATCTAGCCGCGACAAGAGGGGTTACAGATCCACATGGCCGACGCCGCACCGCTTTCCCGGGATGACCTGATCGGGGCCATGTCGAAGGGCATCAAGCCGCGCGCCGAATGGCGCATCGGCGCCGAGCACGAGAAGTTCGGCTTCGACCGCTCGACCCTGCGCCGCCCGACCTACGAGGGCCCCAACGGCATCAAGGCGATGCTGGACGGCCTGACCCGCTTCGGCTGGGACAAGGTCTATGAGGGCGAGAACGTCATCGCCCTGGAGCGGAAGAACGCCGAAGGGATGACCGCCTCCATCAGTCTGGAGCCGGGCGGGCAGTTCGAACTGTCGGGCGCACCGCTGAAGGACGTCCACGACATCTGCAACGAGACGGGCCAGCACCTGCTGGAGGTCAAGCAGGTCGCCGATCAGCTGGACCTCGGCTTCCTGGGCGCGGGCTTCGATCCGATGTGGGCGCGCGAGGACGTGCCCGTCATGCCCAAGGGCCGCTACGGCATCATGCGCGCCTACATGCCGAAGAAGGGCTCGCTGGGCCTCGACATGATGCTGCGCACCTGCACCATCCAGTCGAACCTCGACTTCGAGAGCGAGGCGGACATGGTGGCCAAGTTCCGCACATCGCTGGCGCTGCAGCCGGTGGCTACGGCCCTGTTCGCCAACAGCCCCTTCACCGAGGGCAGGCCGAACGGCTTCCTGACCGCCCGCGCCAATGTCTGGACCGACACCGATCCGGACCGGACGGGCATGCTGGACTTCGTCTTCCAGGACGGCTTCGGCTTCGAGCGCTATGCCGACTATGCGCTGGACGTGCCGATGTATTTCGCCAAGCGCGGCGGACGCTACATCGACCTGTCGGGCCGCTCGTTCCGCCAGTTCATGGACGGCCGGCTGGAGGACATGCCGGGCGAACGGGCCACGCTGAAGGACTGGAACGACCACCTGACGACCCTCTTCCCCGAGGTGCGCCTGAAGGCCTATCTGGAGATGCGCGGCGCCGACGGCGGGCCGTGGAGCCGCATCTGCGCGCTGCAGGCCCTCTGGGCCGGCATCCTCTACGACGCCCCCTCCCAGGCGGCCGCCTGGGACCTGGTCAAGGCCTGGGACATCGCCGATCACGAGCGCCTGCGCCGTGACGTGACCCGTCTGGGCCTCAGGGCCGAGGTCGGCGGCCGCACCGTGCGCGACATCGCCGTGGACATGGTCGCCATCGCCAAGCAGGGCCTGAAAAACCGCGCCCGCTTCTCCGGCGGCATGGTGGACGAACGCGGCTACCTGTCCGAACTGGAAGACATCGCCGACAGCGGCGTGACCCCGGCCGAGCGTCTGCTGGAGCTGTACAACGGCGACTGGCAGGGCGACCTGACCCGCCTGTACCGCGACTTCGCCTACTGAACCGTGCCGACCGAGAACGAGCGCAAATTCGTGCTGGCCGATCCGGCGGCTGTGCTGGCGGTGTGGCCGCGCGAGGCTTGGGACGACGTCCGTCAGGGCTATCTGCCCGGTGACGCCCGTATCCGCCGCCGGATGCGCGACGGCCGGCCAAGCGACAGCTTCACCTACAAGATCGACGCGGGCGGGCGGCTGGTCGAGATCGAGACGGCGCTGGAGACGCGCGATTTCGACGACCTGTGGCCGCTGACCACCCGGCGCATCCACAAGCTGCGTCGGGCGGTGACCGACGCGCACGGACTTGCGTGGGACATTGACCTGTTCCTGGACTCCGACGGCCGCTTCTATCTCGCCATGGCCGAGTGCGAGATGCCCGAGGACATGGAGCAGCCGCCGGAAATCCTGCCGGAGCTGGCGCCCCTGATCCGCTATGTGGTGCCACGCGAGCGACAGACCGAGTTCGTCAACAGCAGGCTGGCCGACCCGGCCTATGTGGCCTCGCTGGCCCTCTGATCAGGGAACGCCGACCAAGGGCTTGATCGCCGCGCGCGACGGACTGAAGCTCGCCCCCGCGAATAGGGAGGACGATGTGGTCAGGCCGGGCATTGTGATGGTGGTGGCCGCGCTGGCGGTCAGCGGCTGTGAACCGGCGTCCGACAGCCCGGCGCCGCCCTCCTCGACCGGCCCCGCGACGGCTGGCGAAGCCGCCCCGTCGGCCGCGGTGGAACCGGTCGCCGCCCCCCGGGCCGCGCTCGGCGTCGCATTCGACCCCGGCCCCGGGCTGACTGTCTCGCCTTGCGAAGGCGACATGCCGCAATGCGTGGTCGTGTCGGACCCGTCCGCGGAGCCCTATATGCGCGAGTTGCTGACCGTGCAGGTCAAGGCGGCGTCGCTGGAGGCCGTCGCGGCGGACGATCTTGGCTACCGGCGCAACGCCGACGGGCAGCTGATGACCACCTACGGGCGGTTCGAACCCAACCCCGTCGAAGCCTTCACCGTCAACGGCCACCCCGGGCTCCGGGCGACGACGACCTGCGGGATCAGCGAGCCGGACACCGGCTTCCATGCGGGGGCGGGCGACTGCATCTCGGCCGTGATCAGCGACGGGAGCCGGTCCGTCATCATCGAATCCAGCGGCTACGGCAACGCCATCGGTCCGGCCAACGCCGCGATAGGCTCACTCCGGTTCCCGCCGCGCCCCTGACGCGAACCGACGCGCCGCGACCTTCTGTCCCCATCGAACCCGGGTGTCGGCAAGGCGACCTTAACGGTAGCCGGGTTACCGTCAGCGCATGACGTCCAGCCGAGCGCCTCAATGAGTTCCGTCCATCCGGCGCCCGCCCTCTTCGCACCCGCCGACGACGCGCCGCGTGAGGAGCTGTCGATCTTCTTCGACGTTTCCCTGGACCTGCTGGTGATCCGCGACATCGACGGCGTCGTCGTCCGGGTAAACCCCTCCTGGCGGCGTCTCCTCGGCTATGCGCCCGAGGAGATACAGGGCACCCGCCTGCTGGATCTGGTGCATCCCGACGACATGCCCGGCACGCTCGCCAGCGCGGTCGAGGTCGAGCAGCGCCGCCCGTGCGACCACCCGCGAGGCTACATCAACCGTTACCGGCACAAGGACGGCCACTACCTGACGCTGGAATGGCGGGCACAGCGGTTCGGGGACCGAATCTACGGCGTGGCCCGGGACGTGACCGAACGGGTCGCCGCCGAAACGGCCCTGGTCGAGGCCAAGGCCGCGGCCGAGGCGGCCAATGTCGCCAAATCCGACTTCCTGGCGAACATGAGCCATGAGATCCGCACCCCGCTGAACGGGGTGATCGGGATCGTCGACGCCCTGGCCCGGACGGGACTGACGCCGGAACAGGCCGAGATGGTCGAACTGATCCGCGGCTCCGGCGTGACGCTGGAGCGGCTGGTGTCCGACATTCTGGATGTGTCCAAGATCGAGGCCGGACAACTGGACCTGGAAGCCCGGGCGTTCGATCTGGACGAGGCCCTCGGCCCGATCGACCTGATGCAGGCGCGGGCCCAGGACAAGGGGCTGGCCTTCGCCGTGCGCCGGACGGCCGACGCGACCGGCCTCTTTGTCGGGGACAGCACGCGCATCCGGCAGGTGATCGGCAACCTGCTGTCGAACGCCCTGAAATTCACCGCCGAGGGCGGCATCACCGTCGAGGTGTCCATCCTGTCGGAAGGCGGCGCGGCCAGCCTGATGTTCGCGGTCGAGGACACCGGGATCGGCTTCGATTCGGACCATGCGGCGCGGCTGTTTGAACGCTTCAACCAGGCCGACGGCACGATCACCCGCCGGTTCGGCGGGACCGGTCTGGGCCTGTCGATCTGTCGTTCGCTGGTCGAGATGATGGGCGGCGCGATCAGCGCCCGCTCGACGCCGGGCAAGGGCAGCCGGTTCCAGTTCCACGTGCCCCTCGAACGGGCCGCCGCCCGACCGGTCTCGGCCGCCCCCATTCCGATGATCGCCCGGGCCCTTCGGGTGCTGGTCGCCGAGGATCACCCGACCAACCAGAGGGTCGTCCAGCTCATCCTGCAGGCGCAGGGGGTCGAGGTGGAGATCGTCGAGGACGGGGCCGCCGCCGTGGCCGCCTTCAAGGCTGACGAGTTTGATCTGGTGCTGATGGACATGCAGATGCCGGTGATGGACGGGCTGAGCGCGACCCGCGCCATCCGCGCCATCGAGGCGGCGACGCCGCAGCGGATGCGCATCCCCATCCTGATGCTGAGCGCCAACGCCATGATCGAACATCGGGCCGAAGGCGCCGCCGCGGGCGCCGACGGCCACATCGCCAAGCCGATCACCGCCGCCAGCCTTCTGGCCGGAATGCAGGACGCGCTGGCGGCCTGACCCCGGTGACGCGGGACACGCCGCCGCCTATGGTGAAGCCGGGTTTTGTGTCGGGGGACAGCCGTGGGCGCGTTCGAATTCTTCTTCAGTTTCTACGGCCTTGTGCTGGGCCTGTCGGTGGCCGTGCTGGCCACGGGCGCGGCCCGCGCCTTCAAGCACCGCAAGACGGTGAAGGTGGGCTGGAGAACGCCCCTGCTGGCCCTCTTCGCCGCCTTCGACATCGCCACCTTCTGGGACGCGGCCTGGACCAATTTCGGCACGGCGCCCTACAGCTACGGCATGCTTCTGGCCGGTCTGGTGGTGGCGATCGTCTACTTCATCGCCGCCAGCCTGATCTTTCCGGAACCGGAAGACGACGCGCCCAGCCTCGATGCGCATTTCGAGGCGAACAAGACGCCGGTCCTGCTGCTGCTGATCCTCGCCAATGTGCTGATGGTGGCCCTGTGTCTGCTGATGCATGTCGGAAAGCCGAACTTCACGTTCATGGCCTCGGCCTACGGCTTCAACCTGCTGCTCTACGTCGGGCTGGTGACGCCGGCGGCCCTGTTCCGGCGCGGCTGGGTCTTCGCCCTGACCGTCGGCCTCCACATCGCCATCTATCTGGCGCTGGCGGTGCTGAGCGTGACCACGCCCGGACAGATGGCCAGCACTGCGGCCGGCGGGCGAGAGGCCGCGGCGGGCGACCGTCCGTGATTTGACAAGGTTTGCCATCAGGCGGACCCTGTCCCCATGGCCACCATGAACATCTCCCTGCCCGCCCAGATGAAGAAATGGGTCGAGGACCAAACGAAGGACGGGCGTTACGCCAACTCCTCGGACGTCATCCGCGACCTGATCCGCCGCGAGCAGATCAAGGCGGAGAAGATCGCGCATATGCAGGCGCTGATCGACGAGGGCCGGGCCAGCGGAATCTCCACCCGAACCATGGAAGACATCAGGACGGAGGCGCTTGCCCGCATTGCCCAACGCCGTAAAGCGGGATGAGACGGTACCGCCTGACAGATCAGGCGAGTGAGGATCTGATCACGATCTACGTTCAAGGCCACGATCAGTTCGGCATCCGACAGGCTGATCGATATCAGGACGAACTCGCCGACGTGTTCGAGAACCTTGCACTGTATCCCGAGATGGCCCGCCTGCGTCTGGACTACGAGCCGCCGGTACACATCTACCCGCACCGCTCCCATGTGATTGTCTATGAGCGGGAAACGGACGGGATTGTGATCATACGCGTTCGCCACGGCCACGAAGACTGGCAGGATGATCCGCGCGGTGGCACAGAGGCAGGTAACGATTGATCATGACCCACACCATTCGCGTCGGCATCGGCGGCTGGACGTTCGAGCCGTGGCGCGGGACCTTCTATCCGGACAAGCTGAGTCAGAAGAAGGAGCTGGCGTACGCCAGCGAGAGGCTGACCTCGATCGAAATTGTGTGTGGGGCTCTACACCAAACAAATCATCAAAACTGACTGTCGGAGTGCGGAGATGATTTCCATCCTTGCGTCGTTGTTAGCCTTGGCCGTTCAGGCAGGCGCGGAGCAGCAAGCAACATCGACGTGCGCGAACATCTATTTCGTGGGTTTCCAGCGCTCCAACGCTTCAGTGGTGTCGGACGAGACGCGATGGGAAGGACTTCTCGACGACTATGACCCTTCAACGGATCTGTCGGCCGCGTTTCGCCTTTGCCCAGTCACCGGTAGCATCAAGATCGCAACCGCGTCTGGGGAGGTGACGGTCCCCCTACCAGAGGAGCCGGGAGAAGTTCACATCCTGGTGGATTCTCGCAACGTCACGGCCTCGACCGCTCGACCAACAGCGCCGCTTCTGGACTAGTAAGGCGAGCGAAACCCGGATCGCGATGAACGGAGACAGTCAGTGACGAACACCATCAGGGTTGGCATCGGCGGCTGGACGTTCGAGCCTTGGCGCGGGGTATTCTATCCCGAGAAGCTCAGTCAGAAACGCGAGCTGGAGTACGCGTCGAGCAAACTCAGCAGCATAGAGATCAACGGCACCTACTATTCGGGCTTCAAGATCGACACCTGGATGAAGTGGCGCGACGAGACGCCGGACGACTTCGTCTTCGCCGTGAAGGCCAGCCGGTTCTGCACCAACCGCAAGGTGCTGTCCGAGGGCAATGAGAGCCTGGAGCGGTTCCTGGATCAGGGGCTGACGGCGCTGGGCGACAAGCTGGGGCCGATCAACTGGCAGTTCATGGCCACCAAGAAGTTCGATCCGGTCGACTTCGAGGGCTTCCTGAAGCTGTTGCCGAAGGAGAAGGACGGCGTTCGCCTGAGGCACGCCTTGGAGGTCCGCAGTCCGACCTTCGACACCCCGCAGTTCTACGATCTGGCGGCGAAGTACGGCTGCGCCATCGTCTATGCCGAGGATGACGAGGCGCCGGAGTGGCCGAAGATCGACCAGCCGACCGCCGACTTCACCTACGCCCGGATGATGTCCTCGAAACCGGACGAGCCGACCGGCATGACCCCGGCCGAACTGGACGGGATCGCGAAACAGACGCGGGACTGGGCGAAACGCGGCGATGTGTTCGCCTACTTCATCGCCGGGGCGAAGGTACGCAATCCGGCGGCGGCGATGGCCCTGATCGACAGGCTGAAGGCGTAACGCCACAGAAGCTTGTCTTTGCGCGCAACGACCTGCGGGTTAAAGCGTAGAGAAGCAGGCGGCCCGGCAGAGGTCGCCGCCCCAGGAAAACACAAGGAAGCGCCCATGGCTCGCGTCGCACTGGTGACGGGTGGAACCCGCGGTATCGGCAAGGCGATCGTTCAGCGTCTGAAGGAAGACGGCCTGCAGGTCGCGGCCGGCTATTCCGGCAACACCGAGGCCGCCGAGGCGACCGCCCGCGAGCTGGGCGTGATGGTGGTGAAGGGCAATGTCGGCAGCTTTGACGACTGCGCCCGGGCCGTGGCGGACATCGAGGCCGAACTGGGCCCCATCGACGTGCTGGTGAACAACGCCGGCATCACCCGCGACGGCTTCTTCCACAAGATGAGCGCCGACCAGTGGTCGGACGTGATCCGCGTGAACATGGACAGCGTCTTCAACATGACGCGCCAGGTGATCAACGGCATGCGCGACCGCGGCCACGGCCGGATCATCAACATCTCCTCGATCAACGGCCAGAAGGGCCAGATCGGCCAGACCAACTATTCGGCCGCCAAGGCGGGCATGATCGGCTTCACCAAGGCGCTGGCGCTGGAGAATGCGCGCAAGGGCGTGACGGTGAACTGCATCGCCCCCGGCTATATCGACACCGAGATGGTGGGCGCGATGGACGAGAAGGTGCTGGCCGGGATTGTGGCCCAGATTCCGGTCGGAAGGCTCGGAAAAGGCGAGGAAATCGCCGACATGGTGTCGTGGCTGGCCGGGGAGCGTGCCGGATATGTCACAGGCTGCACCCTGTCGCTGAACGGCGGTCAGTATCTGGTCGGCTGACCGCAGCCTGCCCAAAATCCGCCGCGTGGCGATTCCACCAAGACACCCATGAAGTTGACGGGGAAGGTCAGAACGGCGTCGACGCCGCTTCAGACCGCGATGGCGTTCGCCGTCGCGGTGAGCGCCCTTGTTTTCGCCGCCGGTCCGGTCGTCGCCCAGGAGCGCGGCAACGCCCAGGCCGAGCAAAGCCAGGCCCTGCGCGAGCGGGGCGTGGGCACGCGGACCCTGCCCCGGGTGGGCCACTATGTGTCCGAAGCGGGCGAAGCCTTCACCCTGGATCGCTCCGGGCAGCTGCCGCTGCTGCGGTTTGACGTGCGCGACGAAACCTGGGTGCTGCGTCCGACCCCGGCGCCGCGGGGAGACGTCATCTATCGCAACGATGCAGGTCAGCAGATTCTGCGTCTGACGCCGGGCGGGGGAATAACGGTCTTCACCACCCGCGCGCCCAGCGGCTCCCCGGCCTCCTTCACCGGCCCCGGCGAGAGCCTGACGAACCCGCGACTGGGGCCCCTTCAGCTGTGGCAGCTGATGGCGCGCCGGAGCGCCATGATCAGCCAGGCGACCGGACGACTGATCTCCATCAATCTCGACGGTGAACGTTCCGAGGCGCTTTGCGTCGAGGCGCTCATCGTGACCACCGACGCCGTGATCCGCATGGCCCGTTCGCCGACGACCCGGGCGAGCCTGAACGGCCTGCGCACCATTCTGATCACCGAAGGCCGTCGGTCGAGCGTCACCTTCGCCGGCGGCGTGCTGACCGTTGAGCTGGACCCGGATCAAGGCATGGCCGGCCGCCCCTCCTCCGCCCGGGTGATCCGGGCCCTGCTGACCGAGCCTTCCCGGACACGGTAGCGTGCGCCATCCGATCCGGCCGAGCCTCTGGACCGGCCGCTTGTCGAAGCCGCGCGGACCCTGGCGTGGCGCTCTACGGAGTCGGGCCGCCGTCGTCCTATCCGGCGAAGCTGTCCTTGGCCGCCCGTCGGGCCGCGAAGTCGGCCGCATCGGCGGCGCGCAGGAACGGGTTGAAGGCCTTCTCGGCACCGATGGTGGTGGGCACGGTCGGTTCGCCCCGTTCACGCGCCGCGAAGACCTCCGCCGCGCGAGCCTGCATCTCCGGACGATCGTCCAGGCTGAGGGCGAAACGGGCGTTGGCGGCGGTGTATTCGTGGGCGCACCAGATCACCGTCTCGTCCGGCCATGAGGCCAGCCTCTGCAGGCTGGCCCACATCTGGTCCGGCGTCCCCTCGAACAGACGGCCGCAGCCGAGGGTGAACAGCACGTCGCCGACGAAGGCCAGCCCGTCGGCGACGGACCGGTAGACGATGTGTCCCAGGGTGTGGCCCGGCGCGTCGGAGACTTCCAGCACGGTCTCGCCCAGCCTTACCGTGTCGCCGCCTGCGATCGCCCGGTCCAGCGGCGCCGCCCTGCGGACCTCCTCCGGCCCGACGATCTCGCAGCCGGTCGCGGCCTTCAGCGCGGCGTTGCCCTGGGTGTGGTCGGGGTGCCAGTGGGTGTTGAGGATCAGGTCCAGCCGCCCCCAGCCGGACCGTTCCAGCTCGGCCAGAATGGCGTCGGCGTCAGGGGTGTCGACGGCCGCGACCGCCCCGGTCGCCTGATCACGAACCAGAAAGCCGTAGTTGTCGGTCAGGCAGGGGAACAGGCGGATTTCCAGCGTCATGCCGTCATTCTGGCAGCCGTCCGGCGACGGGTCTATGCTGCACCCATGCGCCGCAGCATCGACGACCTGAGACTGTTCTACGGCGAGCCCGCCGGGGCCGTGGTGCGTCGCCTGCTGGCCCGGCGGCTGGAGGACGCCTGGGGAGAGGCCAACGGCTGCGATGTTCTGGGCCTCGGCTACGCCACCCCGTGGCTGGACGCCTTCGTCGGCGCCCGCCGGCTGGCGGCGGCCATGCCGGGCGGACAGGGCGTCGAGCTCTGGCCGCAGGCGGGGAAGAACCGGACGGTGCTGGTCGACGACCGGCGCCTGCCGTTCGCGGCCGGATCCTTCGACCGCATCCTGCTGGTTCACGCGCTGGAAGAGGCGGACGACGCCCAGGCCCTGATGCTGGAGGCGGTCCGCGCCCTGGCCCCGACCGGGCGGATCATCCTGGTGGCGGCGGCGCGGGGCGGGCTGTGGGCCCGGTCGGAGAACACCCCCTTCGGTCACGGGCGACCCTTCACCCGACGGCAGCTGGAGCGACTGGTGCGTGAAGCCGGGCTGGAGCCGACGGCCTGGTCCCAGACCCTGTATGCGCCGCCCTGGGGCCCGTTGCTGCCGCTGGCCGACGGGCTGGAACAGATCGGGCGGCGCGTGCTGCCCGGGGCGGCCGGCCTGATCCTGCTGGAGGCCACGCGCCAGATGTACGCCCGCGCCCGCCCCGGCGGGGCGGTGGCGACGGCGCCCGTCCTGGCGCCCGGCCTGCAGCCGCAACCGGCGTCGCGCGCATCACGCGATCTGGCGAGACGGGCCAAACATCCGTAAAGGCGGGGACATGCAAAGACTGATCCTCATGCGCCACGCCGAGGCGGAGCGGGCGAGCGCTTCCGGCCGCGACCGGGACCGCGACCTGTCGGCGCGGGGACGGACCGACGCCGCCGCCATGGGCCGCGCCCTGGCGGCGAAAGGGCTGCGCCCCGACCTGGCCCTGGTGTCGCCGGCCAGCCGCACCCGCCAGACCTGGGACCTGGTCCATGACGCCATGGGGGATGTCGAGGTCCGGGACGATGAGCCGCTGTACAACGGCTCGGCGGACACCCTGCGCCGGGCCGTCGAGGCGGTCGAGGACGAGGCCGGCACCCTGCTGGTGCTGGCGCACAATCCGGGCGTTCACCTTCTGGCGGTCGAGTATCTGATCGAGAGCGCGGCCTCGCCGGCCATTCTCGACCGGATGAGCGGGGGCTTCCCGCCGGGCGCGGCGGCCCTGTTCACCGTCGACGTCGCCGGGCGCTGCACCTTCGAGGGTTATCTGCAGCCGCGGGACCTCGCCGGATGACCGACATCGCCTACAAGCTGGTTGATCGCGAGGCGTGGGAGCTGGCCCGTCTGGACGGCGCCTATGCCGGGTCCGCCGTCGATCTGCAGGACGGCTACATCCACATGTCGACCTCGGCCCAGTTGGCGGAGACCGCGCGCCGCCACTATGCGGGCCGCAGCGACCTGCTGCTGGTGACGGTGGACCTGACGGGTCTGGGCGAGGCCCTGAAGTGGGAGCCCTCGCGGGGCGGCGACCTGTTCCCGCACCTGTTCGCCCACTTGCCGCTGTCGGCGGCGCGTGAGGCGCGCGGCCTGTCGGTGGACGCCGACGGGGTGATGCGATTCGATGACGGAGCGGCCGGATGGGCCTGACTGATCTGGGCGCGGCCCTGCTGCGCACCCTCGATCCGGAGACGGCCCACCAGCTGGCTATCCGGGCGCTGCAGGTCACCCCCCTGCCCGCCCCGGGGGCGGACGATCCGGTCCTGCGCACCCGGGTGGGCAGGCTGGACCTGCCGAATCCCGTCGGGCTGGCGGCCGGCCTCGACAAGAACGGCGAGGCCCTGCACGGCCTGGCCCGCCTCGGCTTCGGCTTTGTGGAGTGCGGATCGGTCACCCCGCTGGCGCAGCCGGGCAATCCCAGGCCGCGCCTGTTCCGGCTGTATCAGGACCGGGCGATCATCAACCGCATGGGGTTCAACAACGCCGGTCTGGACGCCTTCGCGACCCGTCTGGGGCGACGTCCGACGCAGGCGGTGATCGGCGCCAACCTGGGCGCCAACAAGGACACCGAGGACAAGGCCGCCGACTATGTGCAGGGCCTGATCCGGCTGAAGGGGCTGGCCGACTATGTGACGGTCAACGTCTCCTCGCCCAACACGCCCGGCCTTCGCGCCCTGCAGGGGCGCGCCGCGCTGGACGATCTGCTGGGCCGGCTGGCCGAGGCGCGGGGCGAGGATCCGACGCCGGTCTTCCTGAAGATCGCACCCGACCTGACCGCCGACGAGATCGGCCTGATCGTCGAGGCCAGCCTGGACCACGGCCTGGACGCCCTGATCGTGTCGAACACCACCCTCGACCGGCCGGACAGCCTGCGCTCCCCCGACCGGGGCGAGGCCGGCGGCCTGTCCGGCGCGCCGCTGAAGTCACGCGCGACCGAGGCCCTGCGCGCCGCCGCAGAGGCCTCGGCCGGACGGCTGCCGCTGATCGCCGTCGGCGGCATCGACAGCGGGGCCGAGGCCTGGGCCCGGATCCGGGCCGGCGCCGCCGCGGTGCAGATCTATTCGGCCCTGATCTACGAGGGCCCGGGACTGGTGGCGCGGATCAAGCGCGACCTCGCGGCGCGCCTGCGGGCCGAGGGGTTCTCCACAGTGTCGGAGGCTGTCGGAACCGCCCGTTGACGGAGCGTTAGGGCCGATGCGGGATGATCTCCGGTAAGGCCGAAAGGGCCACGTTCCGGGGAGACGCATGGCGATCGCCAGTGCCGCCATCAGTACACAGACGTCCGACCCCTGGGTCCAGGCGGTTCTGCAGAGGCGAAAAGCCCTGCTGCAAAGGCTCGGCATGGCCGCGGCCAGCGCCCTGGTGTTCACCCCGCTGATCGGTTGGGAGCTGAGCCTTGCATGGGTGATCGGCTACTTCGTGATCCAGGGCCTGGATCTGTGGGTGTTCGGACCGATCCTTGACGGGAAGCAGGAGCGGCTGACCGGCCTGCGCGCCCTGACGGCGGACGTGGTCCTATTCATCAACGCCAGCTATTTTGGAAGCCTGTCCATACCGCTGTGGCTGATCGGCGGACCGATGGGGGGCATCAGCGCCGCCATGCTGCTGTCGGCCGGCGCCATCTATTCGATGATCAACGCCCCGCGTTCGCGCCGGGTGCTGGTGCTGACGGTCACGCCTCAGTTTCTCTACCTGACGACCATTCCCTTCTACATGGCGTGGTTCGGCGCCTCGAGCGGCTATGTCGCCGCCGCGGCGATCGCGGTCGGCGTTTTCATCACCTACTGCCTGTCCACCTGGCGCCGCATGAACGAGGCCCGCGCCGCGGAAAGCGCGGCCCGGATCGAGGCCGAGCAGAAGCGGACCGACGCCATCCGCATCATGGAGGAGCGCAGCGCCTTCCTGGCCGCCGTCGGCCACGACCTGCGGACCCCGATCAGCGCCATCCTGACCGGCGCGGCGGAACTGGAGCGCGGCGCCGCCGACGGCGCGGGCCGCAGCCAGGCCCGACTGATCAACGACGCCGGGGTGATGATGAAGGCCCTGCTGGATGATCTGCTGGATCACGCCAAGCTGGAAGCCGGTCACATGACGGTCGACGTCATCGACTTCGACCTGCGTGAACTGCTGAACCAGACCGTCCGTCTCTGGCGCGGTCCGGTCCGCGCCAAGGGGCTGAAGTTCCGCGTCGAGGGCGCCGCGACCATCCCGTCGGCGGTGCGCGGCGATCCCATGCGCCTGCGCCAGATCCTGAACAATCTGATCTCGAATGCGGTGAAATTCACCCAGTCCGGATCGGTGACGGTCCGGCTGAACAGCTGGATCGATGAACCCGGCGGCCATGCCGTCCTGATCGAGATCGCGGACACCGGCCCCGGCATGACGGCGGCCCAGGTCGCCCGCCTGTTCACCCCCTTCGACCAGACGCAGGACGGCGTCAGCGCCCGCCACGGCGGCACCGGTCTGGGCCTGTCGATCAGCCGCCAGCTGGCGGACCTGATGGGCGGTCGCGTGACCGCGCGCAGCCAGCCGGGCGAGGGCGCCAACTTCACCCTGGCCCTGCGCATGCAGCCCGGCGAGACCAGCCAGGCCATGACGCCCGGTCTCGACCAGGCGAGCCGCGACGTCGTGGCGCGCGTCCTGTCCAACCCCGCCCCCGCCTTCATCGCGGAGCCCGCGCCCCTCGCCGCGCCGGCCCCTGCCCCGGTCGCTGCCGAGCCGGTCGCCGTCGGGGACAGCGCCGAAGCGGTGGTGGAAGAGGCCGGGGATGACGAGGACGGTCGCCCCATGCGGGTTCTGGTCGTCGACGACCACGACATCAACCGCCGCGCCATCCAGCTGATCCTGCAGCCGCTGGGCTGCGACATCGCCACCGCCGCCGACGGCATGGCCGCGTTGAAGATCTGCGAGCAGACCGCCTTCGATCTGATCTTCATGGACGTGCGGATGCCCGAGCTGGACGGTCGCGAGACCACCCGGCGGATCCGCGCCGGGAACGGTCCGAACGCCGACGTGCCGGTGATCGCCGTGACCGCCGATACGGCCCCGGAAGACATCGCCGCCTGCACCGCGGCGGGCATGACCTATTTCGTGCCCAAGCCGATCACCCCGCCGATGCTGCTGGGGGCCATCACCCACGTGATGACCATGGCTCAGGATGCGCCGGAAGACAGGGCCGCCGCGGTCGCCTGACCCCGCACCGCCGCCAGCAGGCGGTCGGGAAAGTCCGGGGCCTTCATCGCGCACTCCCAGACGGTGATCACGCGCCATCCGGCGGCGAGCAGCGCCCCGGCGTTGGTCAGGTCGCGGGTCCGGTTGCGGTCGATCTTGGCGATCCAGTAGTCGGCGTTGGCCCTGGGCTGCCGCGCCCCGCGCGGGCAGTCATGGCCGTGCCAGAAACAGCCGTGGACAAGGACGACGGTGCGCCGCCCCTTCATCACGACATCGGGCTTTCCGGGCAGTCCGGCGCCGCCGAGGCGGTAGCCGATCCCGGCCGTGCGCAGAATGCGGCGCACGGCCAGTTCAGGCGTGGTGTCCTTCCCCTTCACGCGCCGCATGACGGCGCTGCGTTGTTCGGGGGTGAAGACGTCGGTGCTCATGACGCGCTCAAGCAGCGAGTGACGGCGTCACGAGCGATAGCGCGCTTTAGAGCTGCGCCAGCAGGTGCTCGGCCGACGAGACCTTGAACTCGCCGCCCTGCTCGATGTTCAGCTGCTCGACGACGCCGTCCTTGACCAGCATCGAATAGCGCTGCGAGCGCTCGCCCATGCCGAAGCCCTTGGCGTCCAGCGTCAGGCCGATCTGACGGGTGAAGTCGCCGTTGCCGTCGGCCAGCATCAGGATGTCCTCCTTGCCGATGCCCTGGCTGTCGGCCCAGGCGCCCATGACGAAGGCGTCGTTCACCGACACGCAGGCGATGGTGTCCACACCCTTGCCGGCGAGAGCCTCGCGGTTGTCCTTGAAGCCCGGCAGGTGGCGGGCCGAGCAGGTCGGCGTGAAGGCGCCCGGGACGGCGAACAAGGCCACGGTCTTGCCCGCGAAGATGTCATCCGTGGTGACGGGCTTGGGGCCGTCATCGGTGGCGCGGGTCAGGTTGGCCGAGGGAATGCGGTCGCCGATCTGGACGGTCATGGCAGGCTCCGAAAATGGAATGTGAGGATCAAACTCCCGGACCAGATAGGCGTTGCCGAAGGTCCCGCCAACACCTGCGTCGCCGCGCATCCTTGCGCCGTCCCGCCCGCATACCGATGATAAGGGCATGGACGACTTCCAATCCCTCGTCGGGCGGCTGCTGGTGGCCATGCCGGGCATCGGCGACGAACGCTTCGAGCACGCGGTGATCCTGGTCTGCGCCCACGGTCCGGACCACGCGATGGGGCTGCGGCTGGACCGTCCGGCGCCGGGCGTGGACCTGAAGGCCGTGCTGGACAAGCTGGACACGCCCGCCCCGGACTCGGCGTCGCGCCGCAAGGTGCTGGTCGGCGGACCGGTGGAGCGGGAGCGCGGCTTTGTCCTGCATACCGACGACTGGCTGATCGAGGACGCCTCCATGCCGTTCGGCGAGGGGCTGGCGATGACCGGCACGCGCGAGGCGCTGGCGGCGATGGTCGATCCGGCCGCCGGCCCGCGAAAGTCCGTCCTGATGCTGGGCTACGCCGGCTGGGGCGACGGCCAGCTGGAAGATGAGCTGATCGAGAACGTCTGGCTGACCGCCGAGGCCGACCCGGCCCTGATCTTCGATACGGACTACGACAGCAAATGGAGCCGGGCGGTGGCGACGCTGGGCGTCGATCCGGCGCAGCTGTCAGGGCATGGCGGGCGGGCCTAGGGGCCTACCCCTTCGCACTTTGACAGGAGCCAGCGTCCGCTGTCCGTCAGCGACGGGGATGTGGCGACCGCGACCTCGACAATGTTGACACTGGTGCGGCGACGAGACCGGTGCGTCAGAGCGGCCACCCGACCGTCAGCCCGCCCCTCGATGCGTCCGCACCAAAGGGTATTGCGCGGTCGCTGGTATCCCTCGGCATCCACGAAGTATGGCCCTTCCGTGAGATGGATGACGGCATCCGCGATGGTTGGATCAATCTCGCGTAATGCACTCTCGACAGGGGCGGGCCCCGCAACCGCCATTCTGTCCCGGACACCCCAACCCACCAGAGCGAGAGCGACGGCGAGGGCCAGAATGCGCACCCAGACGGGCGGCATGGCCCTGCTCACGCCGAGCGTTGCTTGATCGGCGCCGAGCCGTCGGCGAGGGACTCATTCAGATAGACCTCGGCCTCCTGCGCGGGCAGAGCCTGGGCGTAGCCGAAGCCCTGGCCGTAGTGGCACTGGGCGTCGAGCAGGAGCTTGGCCAGGCCGGCGTTCTCGACGCCCTCGGCGACGACTTCCAGCGACAGGTCGCGGCCCAGGTTGACGACCGATTTGACGATCTTGGCCGAGCCCTCGTCCTTGTCCATCGTCAGAACGAAGTAGCGGTCGATCTTCAGCGTATCGAACGGCAGCTTGGCCAGGTAGCTGAGCGACGAGAAGCCGGTGCCGAAGTCGTCCAGCGCCAGAGAGGCGCCGACGTCGCGCAGCTGTTTCAGGGTTTCGGCGGCGCGTGTGGTGTCGCGCATGATGTCGCCCTCGGTCACCTCGAGCTTGAGCGCGCCGCGGGGCAGGCCGGCTTCGGAAATGATGCGCTGGACATCCTCGACCAGATTGGCGCGCTCGATCTCGCCGACCGACAGGTTCACGCTGCAGAACAACTTGCCCGCCGCCGGGTGCCGGGCCAGCCATTCGGCCAGCTGACGGGCGGAGGCCCGCATCATCAGCAGGCCCAGGTCGTTCATCAGGCCCATCTCGTCGGCCAGGCCGAGGAACTCGTCCGGCGGGACCATGCCGCGCTTGGGGTGCCGCCAGCGGGCCAGGGCCTCGAAGCCGGCCACGGCGCCGGTGTGCAGGTTCACGATGGGCTGGTAGAAGGGCTCGATCTCGCCGCGCAGGAAGGCGTTGCGCAGGTCCGCCTCGAGGGCCAGCCGGGACAGGCTGTCGCTTTCCAGCGCCCGTCCATAGGCCGCGATGCCGCCGCGACCGGCGGTCTTGGCCTGCTCCACCGCCAGTTCGACCCGCCGCAGCAGTTCGGCCGGGTCGGCCGCGTCCGGACCGCCCTCGACGGTCACCGCGCCGATGGAGACGGTCGGATAGATGTCGAAACCGGCCACCCGCAGCGGCTGCTCCAGCGCCTCGCGCAGGCGTTCCGAGGCCGCCGCGGCTCCGCGCGGAATCAGGATGGCGAACTCGTCCTCGCCCACGCGCGCGGCGTTGGAGCCATGCGGGAAGGCGGCGGCGAGGCGCGAACCGAGGGCCGCCAGGACCAGGTCGGCGCGCTCGTGCCCGAGGGCCTCGTTCAGCCGGCGCAGGCGATCGACGTCGGCGGCGACCAGCTCGAACTCGCCCGGCTGGGTCAGGGTCTCGCCGGCGCGGGCCAGGAAGGTGCGACGGTCCAGCAGACCGGTGAGGGCGTCCCGATGGGAGGCGGCGAACTTGGTTTCCAGAGCCACAACCCCGGCGGCGCGCAAGCCGTCCTCCAGCCAGACGCCGCGCCAGATGCAGGTCTCGGCGTCGCGCATGCGCAGGCGGACGGCGACCTCGGTCCCCTCCTCCTGTGGCTTGAGGATCTTTTCGGCGAGGGCGCGGTCCTGGGGCACGGCCACGGCCGTGAAGGCCGCGCCGGAGCATTCGGGAGCCAGCGGCCCCAGCCCGAGCGCCCGGGTCGCCCCGGTGAAGCGCATCTGGTCATCCGCGGGGGTCCAGATCCACAGGGCCGTATCGGCGGCGGCCAACGCCTCGATGGCGGTCGTCGCGTCCCATGCCAGACTTCTGGAGCGAGTGTTCACGCGCCGAGGTTCTCCGATCCCCGGCGTCAGCCGGCGCGTCCGGTCCCGTCATTCACCCGGCCGAACAGGAGATGATCTGCCCAAGCGCCGTTAATTTTGAGATAAGCCCGGGCCCGCCCCTCCAGTTCGAACCCCGCCTTCTCAAGCACCCGTCGCGAGGCGGCGTTGTGCGGGACGCAGGACGCCTCGACCCGATGCAGGCCCAGTTCGTCGAAGGCGTAGCGCGCCAGGGTCTTCACCGCCCCCGTCGCCAGACCCCGGCCCGCGAACCGGCTGGCGACCCAGTAGCCGATGGTGCCGGTCTCGGCGACGCCGCACCGGACGTTGGACAGGGTGATCGCCCCGACCAGGGTGCGGCCGTGGTCAATGAAGATGAAGAAGGGCCAGGCGTTCCCGGCGTCCAGTTCGCGCTGGTAGATCGACAGGCGGCGGCGGAAGGCGGCCCGGGTCAGGTCGTCCTCGGGCCAGGTCGGCTCCCACGGCTGCAGATAGGCCTGCGACTCCTGCCGCAAGGTCGCCCAGGCGTCGTGATCGGACGCGCGGGGCACGCGCAGGATGACGCCTTCGCCCTCCACCACGGGACCGCCCGCGTCACTGATCCAGTCCAGAAGCGCCATCAGGCCAGACTAGTCCCGTGCGGGTCAGACGAACAGGGCGTCACGGAAGGCGGCGCCGGCCGGAGCCGCCGCCTTCGGGCCCAGCACCGCCGTGGCGGCCAGACCGGGCGACAGACAGGCCAGGGCGGCGGCGCGAACGTCGGCGGCGCCCTGGGCCAGAATGCGGTCGGCGGACACTTCCGATGCGACGGGGGCGCCGTAGATCAGGGCCTGGGCCGCGGCCCGCCCGGCGCGCGCGGCCGGGCTTTCGTCCGACATCCAGAGGCTGGCGTTCAGGACCGCCTTGGCGCGGGCCAGTTCCGCTTCGGTGGGGCCGTCGTCGGCCAGCGCCCTGAGCTCGGCCGCGCAGACCTGAGCCAGCTCGACCGCCCGGTCCGCCGAGGCGCCGGAATAGATGCCCAGCACGCCGGCGTCCTCGTAGGGCTCGTGCCAGGCGTCGATGGCGTAGGCCAGCCCCCGCTCCTCGCGGGCGCTCTGGAACAGGCGCGAGGCCATCCCGCCGCCGAGGATTTCGCTCATCAGCCGGGTCGCCGGATAAAGCGGATCGTGGGCCGACGGCGCCGGCAGCTCCAAGACGATGTTCGCCTGCTCGATGCGCCGGGTCAGGGCCGCATCGCCCCCGGTGAAGACGGGCGTGACCGGCGCCGCCGCCGGGGTGGCGACCTGGTCGCCGAACCACAGCTCGGCCAGGGTCAGCAGTTCGACCTCGTCGACCGCGCCCGACGCCGCAACCACCATCCGGTCCGGGGAATACAGGCGCGCCCGCCAGGCCGCGACCGAGGCCTTGTCGAGGGGCTTCAGGCTGGCCACGGAGCCGAGGATCGGACGACCCAGCGGCTGGTCGGCGAAGGCGCGGGTCTGGGCCATCTCGAACACGTGGTCGTCGGGCGTGTCGAAGGCCTCGGCGATCTCCTGCGCCACGACATCTTTCTCGCGGACGATCTCGGCCGGATCGAGGGTCGGGCGGAAGACGAGGTCGGACAGGACCTGCATGGCCAGCGGCAGGCCGCCCTGCAGGGCCCGGACCTCGAAGCTGGTGCGCTCGTAACCGGTGGCGGCGTTGATGGAGCCGCCGCCGGCCTCGATCCGCTCGACGATCTCGCGCGCGCCCATGTCGCCCGCGCCCTTGAACACCAGATGCTCGAGACAGTGGGACCAGCCGGAGGTGGCCTCGCTCTCCCACTTGGCCCCGCCCCGCACGGCGACGGTCAGGGCGAGGGTGCGCAGGCCCGGCATGGGATCACAGACGACGCGGACGCCGTTGGACAGGGTGTGAAGGGTAGTCAGGTCGAACTCTTTTCAGGCGTCGGGGCGCTCATCCGGCGCCGGAGCAGGGCCACGTAGGTCCCCAGCAGGGCGAGCGCCAGCCCGAACCACGTCAGCGCATAGCCGAGGTGGTTGTTGGAGAAGGCCGCCGGCGGGGCGGAGGGCTGAAGGGCCGACCAGTCCGGATTGGAGGAGGTGGTGGCGTAGAGCGTCTCGGCCGCCACGGGGCCGGACACGGTCAGGACCCTCGCCATGGCCGGCGTGTCCCGGGCGTAGAAATGCGGCCCACTGGGCGGGGCGGCCATCGGTCCGGGCGGCGGGGTATGGCGCACCTCGGCGGTCAGGTCGACCGGCGTATCGGACACGGCCACCGGCGGTCGGGCCGAAACGGTGTCGGCGACGAAGCCCCGGTCGACAAGGAAGGTCGGGCCGGCGGGATCGGGACGGCAGGCCGAAACAAGGCGCACGCCGACCTGTCCGTCCTGGACGGTCTGCAACTCCACGAACGGCGCGGACGCCAGACCCGGACAGGTCAGGGTGACCGCCCGGAACTCCGGAGCGGGCCCGGCCAGCACCTCGGCCACCGGTCGGGGCGGTTGGGCGGCCGCCGCCCCGGCCTCGGCGATCAGGGCTTCCTTCCAGTGCAGGCGCTGGACCTGCCACGTCCCCAGACCGCACAGCAGGACCAGGGCCAGGCCGGTCGCGACGGTCAGGCCCCAGGGGAAGCGGGCGCGCGGGTCAGACATGGTCGTGTTGTCCGGCCTTGTTGCGCATCTGCAGGGCGATCATCACCCCCTTGCCCGGCCGCATCAGCCCGACGGACAGACCGACCGTCAGCGGCATGGCGATGAGCAGGAGCAGCCAGATGGGCGGGTTCCACGCGATCATGGCGAACAGGGCGCTGAACACCACCAGCCCTCCGGAGATCTGCATGATGAAGATGGCGGCGCCGTCGCCGGTGTTCAGCCGGGTGAAGTCGAAGGCGCAGACCTCGCACCGGTCCACCACCTTCAGGAAGCCCGCGTACAGCCGCCCCTCACCGCAGTTGGGGCAGCGACAAAGCAGACCGGCGCGGATCGGGTCGATCCGCGCCGGTTGAGACGATGGCCCTGTCGGGCCTTCGGTCACCCGAAGACGACGTAGACGAAGGCGAACAGGAACAGCCAGACCACGTCCACGAAGTGCCAGTACCAGGCCGCCGCCTCGAAGCCGAAATGCTTCTGCGGGGTGAACTGGCCGGCCAGCAGACGCAGCAGGCAGACGATCAGGAACAGGGTGCCGATCAGGACGTGGAAACCGTGGAAGCCGGTCGCCATGAAGAAGATCGAACCGTACAGGCCCGAGTTGATGGCCTCTTCGTTGAAGAAGAGGTTCTCGTGGATGATGTGGTGGTACTCGTAGGCCTGCACTGCGGTGAACAGCAGGCCGAGGGCGACGGTGATGCCCAGACCGATCTTGGTGGCCTTGCGATCACCCTGCGCCAGCGCATGGTGCGCCCAGGTCACGGTCGTGCCCGAGAGCAGCAGGATCAGGGTGTTCAGCAGCGGCAGCTGCCAGGCGTCGAGGGTTTCAACGCCCTTGGGCGGCCAGGTCGACCAGGACTTGGCGGTGTCGGCCCAGGCGCCGATTTCCGGGATGTGAGCGCGCGCTTCATTGAAGAGCGTCATCTCGAAGAACATCCAGAAGAAGCCGACGAAGAACATCACTTCCGACGCGATGAACAGGATCATCCCGTAGCGCAGGCCGATCTGGACGACCGGGGTGTGATCGCCTTCGCGGCTTTCCTTGACCACGTCCGCCCACCAGCAGCCGGCGGAGATCAGCACGCCGGCCAGACCGGCGAAGAACAGGGCCTTGTCGCCCTTGGCCAGAAGAGCGCCCATGACGGCGCCCGAGTCGGCCGGGACCAGGCCCTTCATCCAGACGACCGCGCCGATCATCATGACCGTGACGGCCAGCGAGGACGCCAGCGGCCAGGGGCTCGGGTTGACGAGGTGGTAGTCGTGGTGCGGTGTCGCGTGCGCGTCGGCCATCGGTGTCTCTTGAAACGGTCGAGAGTCGTATTGGGGCAGGCTATAGCGCCCGCTATCCAGCCGCGCCAGAGGGTTGCGCCACTGTTTGGGCGCCGTTTGCGGCCTGCTGGAACCTGTCGGTCGGATAGAAGGTGTAGCTGAGTGTGATTTCGGTCACGCCACGGGCCTCGGCGTCGGTCGCCATTTCAGGCGCGACGAAATACTGGACCGGGAATTTTACGGTCTGGCCGGGCTGGATGATCTGCTCATCGAAGCAGAAGCACTGCAGCTTCTGGAAGTAGGGGCCGGCGCGTTCCGGCACGACGTTGTAGCCCGCCTTCGCGCTGATCGGCTGGTCCGAGGTGTTGGTCACATCGAAGAAGGCCATGCCGGTTTCGCCGATGCGCACCCGCTGGCTGACCTGTTCGGCGCGGAAACGCATGGGCAGACCGCGGACATTGGTGTCGAACCGGATGAGGACGGTTTCGTCCAGCTGGACGTCCGGGGCCTTGTCGGCCCGGCTGACCGTGCCGTTGAAGCCCGTCACCTGGCAGAACATCCGGTACAGGGGCACGGCCGCGAACGAGGCGCCGGTCATGCCCATGACCCCCGCCACGCAGATGATGGCCACGGCGTTCCGGGACAGTTTCATCGGGCGTACCCGACCGGCTCGCCCGCCGCGATCGCCGCCGTGCGGGCGTCGATGTTCCGCTTCAGGTTCAGGATGGTGACGCCGAACACGAGGATGATGAAGGCGACCAGCACGCCGGCGATGGCGTAGTTGCGCTTCTTGCGGGCGTTCAGTTCTTCGGGGGTGAGCTGGCGCATGGGTCCTACAGTCCCGGGGTGAAGCTCTCGACCAGCAGAGCGGCGAACATGGCCAGCAGGTACAGGATCGAGAAGGCGAACAGGTTGCGCGCCGGTTTGGCCTCGGCGCGGACGTCATACAATGCGGCCTCTCGCCCCACGGCCTCGGCCTTGTCCGGCTGGTCGCCGGCGCGCGAGCGCCACAGGCGCAGGGCCAGCAGCAGGAAGGCCAGCCCCCCGCCGATCGAAACCACCTGGTAGATCAGGCCGCCCATGCCGACGAAACCCGGCGCGATCGCCGCGACGAGGAAGAGGACGGTGTAGATCACGATCTGCAGCCGGGTGCTCTTCGCCCCGCGCGCCACCGGCATCATCGGAATGCCCGCCTTGGCGTAGTCGCCGGCCGAATAGAGCGCCAGGGCCCAGCTGTGCGGCGGGGTCCACAGGAAGATGATCAGGAACAGGACCCAGGCCTGCCAGGGCGCCTGGCCGGTCGCCGCGGCCCAGCCGATCACCGGCGGGAAGGCGCCCGCGGCGCCGCCGATGACGATGTTCTGGGGCGTCCGGCGCTTCAGAAGCAGGGTGTAGAAGACCGCGTAGTAGAGGATCGTCAGCAGCAGCAGGCCGCCGGCCAGCCAGTTGGTCGTCATGCCCAGCAGCATCACCGAGAAGACCGACAGGATGACGCCGAACGCCATGGCGTCGTTCTTCCGCACCCGGCCCGCCGCGACCGGCCGGCCGCGGGTGCGGCGCATCAGGGCGTCGGTCTCGCCCTCCAGCGCCATGTTCAGCGCCCCGGCGGCGCCGGCGCCGACCGCGATGCACAGCACGGCGATGGCCGAGGAGATCCAGTCCAGCGTTCCGTCCGCCACGACCAGGCCGACGACGGCCGTGAAGATGACCACCGACATCACGCGCGGCTTCAGCAGCTGGAAGAAGTCTTCCGGCTGGGCCGTGGAGATCGCGGGGTGGGCGGCGGGTTCGGTCATCGGGTCTTCTTAACGGATGAGGGCCGCCCCTGCGCAGGAGCGGCCCCCGGTTACTGTCCGGCCAGGCCGGTCTTAGTGGTCGTCGCTCTTGACCACCGGCAGCACGTTGAACTGGTGGTGCGGCGGCGGGGAGCTGAGCGTCCATTCCAGCGTCGTGGCGCCTTCGCCCCACGGGTTGGCGACGCCCGGACGGCGACGGATCGCGGCCTCGATCAGCATGATCAGGAAGACGGCGACGCCGACGATCGTGATCACATAGCCGACCGACGAGACGTGGTTCCACAGGGTGAACGCGTCCGGATAGTCGATGTAGCGGCGCGGCATGCCCTGCAGGCCCAGGAAGTGCTGCGGGAAGAACACGAGGTTCACGCCCACGAACATGATCCAGAAGTGCAGGCAGCCGAGGAACTCGTTGTACTTCACCCCGAACATCTTCTCGAACCAGTAGTAGAAGCCCGCGAAGATGGCGAACACGGCGCCCAGCGACAGCACGTAGTGGAAGTGCGCCACGACGTAGTAGGTGTCGTGCAGGCTGTAGTCGATGCCGGCGTTCGACAGGACCACGCCGGTCACGCCGCCGACGGTGAACAGGAAGATGAAGCCGATCGCCCACAGCATGGGCGTCTTGAAGCTGATCGAGCCGCCCCACATCGTCGCGATCCACGAGAAGATCTTAACCCCGGTCGGCACCGCGATGATCATGGTCGCGGCCACGAAGTAGGCGCGCAGGTTCACCGACATGCCGACGGTGTACATGTGGTGCGCCCACACGATGAAGCCGATGAAGCCGATGGCGACCATGGCGTAGGCCATGGCGAGGTAGCCGAAGACGGGCTTCTTCGAGAAGGTCGAGACGATGTGCGAGATGATGCCGAAGCCCGGCAGGATCAGGATGTACACCTCGGGGTGGCCGAAGAACCAGAACAGGTGCTGGAACATGACGGGGTCGCCGCCGCCGGCCGGGTTGAAGAAGCTGGTGCCGAAGTTGCGATCCGCCAGCAGCATGGTGATGGCGCCGGCCAGGACCGGCAGCGACAGCAGCAGCAGGAAGGCGGTGATCAGCACGGCCCAGGCGAACAGCGGCATGCGGTGCAGGGTCATGCCCGGCGCGCGCATGTTGAAGATGGTGGTGATGAAGTTGATCGCGCCGAGGATCGACGAGGCGCCCGCGACGTGCAGCGAGAAGATCGCTAGGTCCATCGCCGGGCCGGTGTGACCCGAGGTCGAGAGCGGCGGATAGATGGTCCAGCCGCCGCCGAAGCCCTTGCCCGGACCGCCGTCGACGAACATCGACAGGCAGAGCAGGATCCAGGCCGCCACCAGCAGCCAGAACGAGATGTTGTTCATCCGCGGGAAGGCCATGTCCGGCGCGCCGATCATGATCGGAACGAACCAGTTGCCGAAGCCGCCGATCATGGCGGGCATGACCATGAAGAAGATCATGATCAGGGCGTGGGCCGTGACGGTGACGTTGTAGCCGTGCTTGGAGGCCTCAACGAGACCGAGCTGGTCGATGAGACCGCCCGGGACGAAATACTGGATGCCGGGCGCGGCCAGCTCCAGACGGATCAGGCCGGACAGGGCGCCACCCACGATCCCCGCCATGATGGCGAAGATCAGGTACAGGGTCCCGATGTCCTTGTGGTTCGTCGACAGGAACCAGCGGGTGAAGAAGCCCGGCTTGTGGTCGTGATGCCCGTCGTGGTCGTGGGCGAGGTTTTCAGCTGCGGTGGCCATGTCTTTGGGGCTCTCGCGTATCGTTACTGGGCGGCCGGGGCGGCGGCGGGAGCCGCAGCCGGGGCCGGCGAGGCCGCGACAGGCGCGGCGGTGGAGG